>JBAZRI010000002.1 GCA_041662965.1 Patescibacteria group bacterium
TGTCAATTTTATATTTTTTAAATTTTTCCTCGGCCAAGGGCAAGTCGGCCACCGGATATAAAGCCGTGCCGTCGCTTCTTAAGACCACTAAGACGCCTAAATCATATTTATTTAAATCAGCGATAACCGCGCCTTGGCTTTTAACTAAAAAATGTTCGGCGTAGAGCTTAGCTACCATGTCCAAGCCTTTATTTATCGCTTCGCTTTCATAAAAAATATGCTCAAATTTAACGCCCAATTCTTTATAAATTTTGTTAAAGCCGTTAATGCTCCACTGTCTGGTTTTCTGCCATAATTTATAATCCGCGCCCTGCCGGCTTTCAATATTCTTCATAACTTGCCCGGCTTCAATTTTGGCCGCTTGATTATCGGCTAACTCCTGGCTGGCTCTGACGTACACTTTGCCTAAAAAATAACCTTTATTTAACGGCAGTTTTTCTTTTTTATAAAATTTGCTGAAAGCCCATAAGGTTTTTGCCACATGGATGCCAAAGTCATTAATATAGGAAACCGGGATTGATTTATAGCCGTTGGCGGCTAAAATTTTATTTGCCGCGTCGCCATAGCAGATATTGCGCAAATGCCCGACATGATATTCTTTATGCGTGTTGGCGTTGGAGAATTCAATCATGACTTTTTTGTTCCGGCCGATATTATTAACGCCGTATCTGTTTTTCAATTTTAATATTTCCTCAATCACGCCTTGCGCCAATTTAGTTTTATTGAAAGTAAAATTTAAAAACGGGCCGATAGCTTTGGCCGCCACTACCGTATCGTTTAATCTAATTTTGCCCACTAAAAATTCCCCGGTTTCTACCGCTGTTTTTCCGAGTTCTTTGGCTAAATTAAAGCAGGGCAGGCTGATATCGCCGAATTCCGGATTCGGCGGATAAACTAAATCAGACGCTTTAACTAATTTATTTTTTAAAGCCGCGTTAACCGCCTCGGCAATATTTTGTTTTACTTTATCAAGAGTATACATATAAAATAATTTAAAAATTTCAAAATCACCCTGGGGTTCGGGGAGTGGAGTTGGCGCCATTGCTTACAGTACCAATAACAATCAACTCGATAGCCAATCGGAACTCCCCGAGACTTTTTGCTTACTTTTTGGTCACAAAAAGTAAGGCCCGCGGCAGCGCTACTGTCTTCCCTTACATAAAATATAATATCAATAAATAGCCTTTTTAACTTCCTTAATTTCTTTACCTAAAAATCTCTTCCCCAACTGTTTAAATTTATTCTTATCATCAGTCGTATAAAAAAATAATTTTCCATTTTTACCTAATTTATTTTCAATCTCATTATGCCGCTTTAAATAGTCGGACAGCTTTTCCGCGGCCACAGTCGCCGGATCAATAATTTTAACGTTTTTCCCCATAATTCTCTTAATATCTTCAACCATTAGCGGATAATGGGTACAGCCTAAAATCAAAGTATCTATTTGCTTTACTTTTAACGGCCGTAAATATTTTTTTAAAATCATCTTAGCTTCCGGCTTACCCGCCCAGCCTTCTTCCGCCAGCGGTACGAGCAAAGGGCAGGCTTGCTGAAAAATTTCCAGATCATTTCTTAATTTTTCCAGTTCTTTCTTATAAACGCCGGAGCTGATTGTGGCTGTTGTGCCGATAACGCCTAATTTATGATAACGGCTTAAATTAACCGCTTCTTCAACGATTGGCGCCACTACGCCTAAAACGCGTTTGTCCGCCGCGCCCGCATCGCCAGCGAAGCGTGGCGGGCAGGGATAATTAGCCGGCAAATATTCCTGCTGGATCCGCCTTAAAGCTTTAGCCGAAGCCGTATGACAAGCGATAATTATCAATTCGCAACCCTGTTTAAATAAAAAATCAACCGCCTGCCTGGTATATTCATATATTACTTCGTCCGATTTATTGCCGTACGGCGTACGCGCGTTATCGCCCAGATAAATATAATCGTAATCAGGCAAAACGCGCAAAAATTCTTTTAAGACGGTTAACCCGCCAAACCCTGAATCAAAAACTCCAATCATATTTTTCTGTCATTGCGAGGAGCATCAGCGACGAAGCAATCTCACGAATGCGATAATCAAATTTACCCTTATAAAAATTAAAAAACAATTTTTTTATGATGTCTTTTGCCTACCGTTATTATTTTCCCATCATCTAACTCGGAATTCAATATTAAATTAATTGATTCAACTCTTTTGCCTTCCACATTAACTCCACCTTGTTCTATTTTTCTTCGCGCATCAGATTTACTGGCAGCCAAACCAGCTATTACCAAATAATCTATGATTGATACACTAAGCGCAGGACTAGGTACAACCTGAACGTCGTTTGGTAATTCTTTCTTCTGCACTGTCTTCACAAAAAAATCCTCTGCCGCCTCCGCTTTTTTCTCGCCATGATTTATTTTTGTAATTTCATAAGCCAACCGCATTTTTATATCGCGCGGATTTTTACCTTGCTTAATTTGCCCGGCCATATCTTTAACTTCGGCTAACGGTAAATTAGTACATAATTCCAAGCCGACTTCAATTACTCCGTCCGGCCAGGACATAACTTGGCCGTACATATTTTCCGGAGTTTCATCTAAGTTCACAATATTGCCCTCTGTTTTACCCATTTTCTTACCGCCGGAATCAACTAGCAGTTTCATGGTCAAAACGAACTTTTCCTTGTTTTTCATGGCTTTCATTAAATCCCGGCCACAAAGCATATTAAAAGTCTGATCATTGCCACCAATTTCTAGGTCAACGTCCATGGCCACGCTGTCGTAAGCTTGAGCTACAGGATATAAAAATTCATGAAGATAAATCGGCCTCTCTTGCTTAATTCTCTCCTGAAACATATCGCGAGCGAACATTTGTTGCGCTGTAAAATTAGACGTTATCTCTATTAGATCTTTAAAGCTTAGTTTATCGCTCCATTTACTGTTATACATTATTTTAGCCGGATTGGCGCCGCTGAACTTTATATAAGCCGAAGCCTGTTTTTTATAATTTTTAGCATTGGCTAAAACTTCTTGGCGGGTTAATTTTTTCCTGGCCGCGGTTTTATCCGTCGGATCGCCGATCATGCCGGTAAAATCACCGATTAAAAATATGATTTCATGGCCAAGCTCCTGAAACTGCGCCAGCTTCATCAAAGCGATGGCGTTGCCGATATGCAAAACCGGCGCGCTCGGATCAAAACCGCAATAAAGTCTAATCCGCTTACCGGACATTAAAACTTTTTCCAAAGCTTCGCGGTTAGGATAAATATTTTCCACTCCGCGCCTTAAAACTTCATCAATCTTATTTTTGTCGGTTATAATTTTAGTCATATAATTTTATTAAACTCTTATTTGATTAATTATAATCGGCGCGTTTTTTCTAACGGCCGGGTTTAAAAATTCCAATCTGGCGATGGATTTATTCGTCTGCCTGGCTACGTCAGCCAAGGTTACCTGCCTGCTTTTATCATTAGTAATTTTTAATTTCATGCCAACTTTTAAATTTTTCACCGCTTCAGGATTAAATTTTGCCAATTCTTTATAATCAATTCTTAAAGCTTTGGAAATTCTAAATAAATTTTTATCTCCGGCCTTGGCTATATAAGTATTATGGCTAGGCGCGGATTGCTTAACCTCTTTAATCTCAAAAGTGATCGGTTTCTCCTGTTCCTCGGTTAACCCTTCCCTAATCAGTTCCATGACGGCGTAATATTTTGCCGGATAATTTAAATTTTCCGAAAAACCGCTGATTTTTTTATTAAAAATAGCTTGTTTTTCCGCTTGGCGCAAAGGTATGGCTATTTTTTGACCGGCCTTTATGTTCTTTAGATTGCCAATCTTATTATAACCGGCCAACTCCGCTGTCTTAAGCCCATGCTCGGCCGCGATAGCATCTAAATTTTCTCCCCTTTTTATTATCCTCGTATAGCTGTTCGCGGCTTTAACATCATCTTTAGCTGAATTTAATTTATTCTCAATAAATTTCAAAAAACCTTTATAAGAAACTTCCGCCTCCTCTTTTTTTGATTCTTTCAAATATTCCCAAATAAACCCGCCGTTATAGCCTGACAACGCCAGATTCCAATCTTTGGTTGCTTTATATAAATCACTTAGCAGATCGGCGCAAGCGCGCGCTAGCCAGCGGATCTTTCCTTTCATCATAGCTCGCGCTTACTTTTAAATTATAAAGCTTGGCGGTTCCCGCCATAAATTGGTACGGACCGGCCGCGCCAGCCTTGGATACGGCGTTAGGCTGCCAGTGCGATTCCGGAATAGCTAAAAAAATAAATTCTTTAGGCACGCCTCTTTTTTCAAATATCTTCTCTAAATAAGGCTGCCAATAACCTATTTCCCGATAGGCTTTGATTAAACTGTTTTTTAATTTAGGGTTATTGCGGTATTTTTCTTTCCAATTATTTTTTATGGCTTCGGTAGTTTTTAAATCAAACTCTATCGGCCCTTTATTATTAAAATCTAAAACTTCTTTAGTGGATATATTGTCATCTTTTTCAATTTCCTTCTGCTCTTCGGTCGGCTCTTCCGTAATTTTTTCCTCCGCCTTCTCTTCTTCATTCTCAAATTTATCAACAAAATAATCTACTCCTTTTACAATAGCGGAGCTAGCGGCTACGGCGGCAGCGGCCCCAAGCATATTTCTTAAAAATTTTCGGCGCGTTAACCCTTCGCCTTCTTTATTATAATCATCTCTCTTTGGTTTCGGTTGATTTATTTGATTGTAGCTTAACGCGCCTTCAAATCCCATTTTTTTATTTTAAACTTCTTAGTTGTTTTCTTAACTTTTCTTTTTCTAACTTCCAACCGCCTAATTTACCTTTTTCTTTTTCCACGATTTCGGCCGGCGCTTTGGCCGTAAATTCTTTATTAGCCAATCTAACTTCCGCGGTGGCGATTATTTTTTCTAAATTAACAATTTCTTTTTCTATTCTAACTTTTTCTTTTTCCTCATCAACCGCGCCTAATAAATAAATTTCTATATCGCCTACAGCCGCATATATGGCATCAGACATTTTCTCTCCTTTTTCCTTAACTTCCAGCTCGCTTATCCCGGTTTTTAAACTTTTAATCAAATGCGCTTGATTTTCTATTAATTCTTTATTTTTACCAGCGTAAATTACAGCTTTTATTTTTTTTGACGGTTCAATCCCATATTCTGATCTCTTATTACGAATTGCGATTATAATATTTTTTATCATCGTAAATTTACTACTATCGTGGGGATTAGGATTAATAAACGACAAAATTTCCTTAGTAGTTAGATATAATTTTTTGTCTAGCCTTTGAAGAAGAGAAAACGCCGGCCATTCTTCTATAATCAACATCTTTTCTGCACTAAATTCTTTCCATATTACTTCCGTTACAAAAGGCATAAAAGGATGCCAGAGTTTTAACAAATTTGTTAAAATATAACTTAAAATACCATTTTTATTTTCTGTTTTTTCATATTTAGAAACTTCCAAATACCAATCAGCAAAATCATCCCAAGTAAATATTCTTAATCTTTCGCCGGCTTGAGAAAATCGATAACTATCCAAATCTTCCGTAATTTGTTTTACTAGCGCTTGAAATTTTAGCAAAACCCAATTATCGGCATAGGTTAAATTTTTCCGATCAATTTCGTAATTCGTAATTCTTAATTCGTAATTCGTAATTACATACCTGGAAATATTCCATAACTTATTGGCGAAATTCCTATAGCCGGCGATTTTCTCCTCGCTTAAATTCATGTCATTGCCCGGCGTAGTGCCGATTATTAGCGACAGCCTGGTGGCGTCGGTGCCGAATTTTTTACAACTGTCTAAAGGATCAATAGCGTTGCCTAAAGACTTGCTCATTTTTCTGCCTTTTTCATCGCGTACTAAACCATGAAGATAAACATCTTTGAACGGAATATCGCCTAAAGCGTAGGTCGTCATGATTATCATGCGCGCCACCCAAAAAAATAAAATATCATAGCCGGTTTCTAAAACTGAAGTTGGGTGATAATTTTTAAAATCATCGCTATCAATAACCAGCCGGCCATTTTCAATCTTAATCTGCTCCGCCTTTTGTGCTAAAGTTGAAAATGTCCAAATGCCGGCCGAAAACCAAGTGTCCAAAGTATCTTCATCCTGGACCCAACCTTCGCCATCGGGCTTTCCTATACCAACGTAAATTTCATCATCAACTTTTGATTTATTCTTGTACCAAACCGGCACCCGATGCCCGAACCAAATCTGGCGAGAAATGCACCAGTCGTGCAAATTATTCATCCAGTGAAAATAATTTTTTTCAAAACGTTCCGGTACGATTTTAATCTTATCACGGCCGAAGACGCCTTTTTTAACCGCTTCAACCGACAGTTCTTTAATGGTTTTTTTATATTTAGGAATTTTTTTATTAACATCAATAAACCATTGCAGGCTTGGCAAAGGCTCAATTTGCGCGCCGCAACGATAGCAAATAGCGATATTATGAGTATAATTATCTTCAATATGGTCTATCAACCCCATTTTTTCCATATCAGCCACGATAACTTTCCTGGCCTCGGCAGTGGTTAGGCCGGCATATTTACCAGTATTGGCCATCATCTTCCCCTCTTCATTAATTATTTGTTTCATGCCAATTTTATGCCTTTGGGCGATTTCATAATCTGTAAAATCATGCGCCGGCGTAACTTTAATCGCGCCTGAACCGAATTCAGGATCAACCGCTTTGTCCGCCACCACGGTAATTTCAAACTCTCCTAGTACGCCCGGAATCATATATTTTTTACCAACCATATCTTCATAGCGCTTGTCGCCCGGGTAAACGGCCACGGCCGTATCGCCTAATTTAGTTTCCGGCCTTGAAGTCGCTAAAATAAAGGGTCCGTATTTTAACCAATATAATTTTCCTCTCTCCTCTTTATGTTCCACCTCATCATCGGCTAAAGTTGACTGGCAGCGTGGGCACCAATTTACGATCCTCTGCCCACGGTAAATCAAGCCGTCATCATACATTAATTTAAAAACCGAATTTACCGCCTTATTTCTCACTTCGTCAAAAGTATAAGCCTCGCGCGACCAATCGCAGGAAGACCCGATTTTTTTTATTTGATTAACGATAGAATCATGCGACTCTTGGGCGAATTTTACAACTCGTTCCAAGAATTTTTCTCTGCCTAATTTATGCCGGTCCAAGCCTTCTGCTTTTAAAATTTTTTCCACCTTTGTCTGAGTGGCGATAGCCGCGTGGTCCGTGCCGGGCAGCCATAAAGCGCGTTCGCCTTTCATGCGGTGATAGCGAGTTAAAATATCCTGGATTACCAGCATAGAGGCATGGCCGATATGCAGTATGCCGGTGCGGTTCGGCGGCGGCATAACGATTGAATATCCGGGCGAGTTTTTTTTAGTAATTCCCTGTTTAACGCATTCGTCCGGATTAAAAAAACCCGACTTCTCCCATTTAGCGTAAATCTCATCTTCATAATCGGCCGGATTATATGTTTTTGGCAATTCTTTTTTGGGCATCTTTATTTATATTAGCCCGCGCCGGGTAAATTATTTTTATCGCGCATACGAAATTGTAGCGTTTTTTTGCAAAAATTAAATATAATTTTTGCAAAAAAACGGCCAAATTTCGTCTAAGCAGAAAAAGTAATTTACCCGAAGCGGGCGTCATTTTTATATCTTTACCTTAACAGAATTGCCCTTATTTTGCAAGAAAAAAACCACCCTAAAACCCTCTTGACACCTTCTTATATATAAGATATATTAATAAACTAGTTAATTAAGCCCCGGCGCTAAGTTTGGCGCCGGGATAATCCTCATGCCGTTAAATATAGAAAAATCAAACATGTTAACCCAGGAACAGCAAATTTTTGAACAAATTAAAAAAGCTTCCAATATTTTAATCACTTTTAAAAAAACTTGGAACGGCGACTCCGTAGCTTCGGCCTTGGCGCTTTTTTTATTTTTAAGAAAAATGGATAAAAATGTTGAGATAGTGGCGGAAAAATTCAGCTTGGACAAACTCTATTCTTTCTTGCCCGGCTACACCGAGATAAAGCATGAGCTGGACAATTTGCGCAAATTTATTATTTGCCTGGATATTACCAATACTAAAGTCTCGCAGATTAAATACAAACAAGAAGAGAACCAGCTAAATTTTATCATCTCGCCTAAAGACGGCTTTTTCAGCTCTTCCGATATAACTTCGGGCGCCTCGGGTTTTAAATATGATTTAATTATCGCGGTTGATACGCCCGACCTTGAATCTTTAGGCCGAATTTACGATAATGACACTGAATTTTTTTACCAAACTCCGATTATTAATATTGACCACAATTCAACCAACGAAAGCTTCGGCCAAATTAATTTTATTGAACTAACAGCGGTTTCAACCTCGGAAATAATTTTTTCTCTATTTGAAAGCTTCGGCCGCGATCTAATAGACGAAAATATCGCCACCTGCTTGCTAACCGGCATGATTGCTGAAACTAAAAGTTTTAAAACCAACAATGTCACCCCGCGCGCCCTTCTGACCGCTTCCCAGCTTATGACTTTAGGCGCGCGGCGGGAAGAAATCGTCAATTATCTTTACCGCTCAAAAAGCATCAACGTTTTAAAGCTTTGGGGCCGGGTTTTAGCCAGATTGTCCAGCGGCTTAGACAATAAATTAGTCTGGTCGACTTTATCCTCGTCAGATTTTACTAAAACTAATTCTACGGAAAAAGATTTAACCGATGTTATAGATGAGCTGATAGTCAGCATCCCGCAAGCAAAAATTATTGCCATTATTTATGAAAATAAAAGCGCGGGCGAAGAATCTGCGAATGGACCAGCGAGTAAAACCAATCTATTGCTTTATACTATAAAAAATATTGATTCGCTGGGATTAATAAAAGAATTTAATCCGGTCGGCACAAAAAGCCTGGCGCGGGCGATTATTAATTTACCGATTATAGAAGCGGAAACAGCTATCATTAACGCTATTCAGGACAAACTGAATAAATTGCCTTTGTAAGACCCAGTTAAATTTGTATAACCTGCCAACGATTTTAAACTGCAAACCATAATTAATTTATTGCTATCGATTTAAAAAGAATTTTCATTTAACGGGATAAACTTGAAAAAAACCAAACTTAGTGTTAAATTGATAAAAAGGATTAACTCCTTTTTTTCTTTTAGGCTAGGGCGTGTAGCTCAGCTGGTTAGAGCACGGCTCTTATAAAGCCGGGGTCGATGGTTCAAGTCCATCCACGCCCACTTTTAAAATTAATTTAAATTTGGACAATTAGCTCAGTTGGTTAGAGCGCCACATTGACATTGTGGAGGTCACAGGTTCGAGCCCTGTATTGTCCACCCTTGTTAAATATTATAATTAATATTATAATATTCATATAACATTCTATAATATTATGGTAAATTTTTTTAAAAAATTATCCGGCCTGGACGATAAAATTAAAATCAAACAATCGGATGAAAATGAGTTTGAATCTACTGTTGATGAAATAGTTGAACAACCAGACTTAAATTCAGAACCAAACGAATGGCTGGGCGGAGATTATGATGAAGGCCAGCTTTCTATTGATGTCTTTCAAACCCCGGACAGCCTAGTGGTTAAATCCACTATCGCCGGCGTTAAATCAGGCGATATTGATATCTCAATCAATAACGACATGCTGACAATCAGGGGCCGGCGCGAAATTCAAGAAAAAATTTCTGAAGAAAGCTATCTGATAAAAGAATGCTATTGGGGCGGATTTTCCCGCTCGATTATTCTGCCGGTGGAAGTTGAAGTAGAAAAAGTTGAAGCGTCTTTAGACAACGGCGTCTTAACCGTAATATTGCCGAAAGCTAAAAGCGCTAAGCAATTTTCCATTAAAGTAAAGGAGAAATAAACTATTTTATGCTGATTGAATTGACCGTTGACCGCTTTGAAGAAGATAAGGCCGTTTTAATAGCAAAAAACGGCTTGGCGATTATTTGGCCGAAAAATGAATTGCCGGCCGATACTCATGAAGGCGCGGTTTTAAGTTTTGACATCAGAGAAGCGGCTGAACGGGAAAAACAAGACAAGCAAACAGCCAAAGACATAATAAATGAAATAATTAAAAATTCTTAAATAGAAAATTTCATTAACCGCTAAGCTCGCTGGCGGCGAACTAACTACCCCTAAAATGCCGGAGATTATTAATGGTAAAATAAATGAAGACAAACTGCGATGGTTGCTTACGATAGCAATCATTTTTTTTATTTTACTGGCTTTAGCCGCGTCCGGACTATTTATATTTGATAAAATTTATCAAAATAAAATTTACCCCAATATTTTCATAGGCCCTTTAAATTTAAGCGGCAAAACTGGCGAAGAGGCTAAAGAAATAATAAATTTGGAAATTAATAAAATCAGCCAGACTGGCGTTATTTTTTCCTATAAAGACAACCGGACGACCATAATGCCGGTTATCGCTTCGGCCGACGGCGATTTAGCCATCCAAATTATTAATTTTAACGCGGATACTACGGCTAAAACAGCTTTAAATTACGGCCGGCGCGGCAATTTGTTTACAAATTTAGAAAAAAAAATATCCCTATTAATCAATAAAAAACAATTACCGCTGGAAACATCCATTAATCAAGCCCAAGCGGAAAAAATATTAGAAAATGCCTTTGCTAAAACTTTTCAACCGGCCGAAGACGCTAAGCTGGCGGTAAAAAAAACACTAGCCGCCGATGCTTACGAATTTACCGTGCTTGATGAAAAATTAGGCAAAACCATAGATTATAAAGAAGCCATCGGACAAATGCTGAATAACTTATCAAACCTTAACAGCCAAGAAATAAAACTTTCCACTATAACCGAGTACCCGAAAATTCTAGCCAAAGATTCATTAAACATAGCCAGTAAAGCCAAAACTGTTTTAGCCGCCGCGCCCCTAACCTTAATCTACGGCGATAATAAATGGGTCATTGAAGAAGATCAGCTAGCCGGGCTCTTGGCGTTAAAGCTAAATAATTCAGCGGCCGATAAAGTCGGCGTTGGCTTGGATAGAATTAAAGCCGGCGCTTATTTGCAAGAAAAAATTGCCTCGCAAATAGACCGAAAGCCAATTGAAGCAAAATTTGAAATCAATAATGGCAAAGTCAGCGAATTCCAAAACGGCCAGGACGGCTTAGCGCTTAATTTAGAAGCCACTTTGTTAAAAATCGAAAATGAAATATTAACTTCAAGCCAAATTGAACTGGTGGTTGAAGCCCAGCCGGTTTTAGTTAACGCCGGCAATATAAATAATTTTGGCGTTAAAGAAATAATCGGCGTTGGCACTTCAAATTTTGCCGGTTCGCCGGCGAACCGCCGCCACAATATTAAAGTCGGCGCCGCCGCGGTTAACGGCACACTGATAAAACCGGGCGAAGAATTTTCTTTAATAAAAACTTTGGGCGAAATCACCGGCTCGACCGGCTATCTGCCTGAATTAGTCATTAAAGAAGGCAAAACCATACCTGAATACGGCGGCGGCTTATGCCAAATCGGCACAACAGTCTTTAGGTCGGTTATTAATAGCGGTCTGCCCGTAACCATGAGGCGCAACCATTCTTACCGCGTCGGCTATTATGAACCGGCCGGCACTGATGCCACGATTTACGATCCTTGGCCTGATTTTCGTTTTATTAACGACACTCCGGCTTATATCTTAATCCAAGAGAAAATCTCCGGCGATAACATCTCGTTTGAATTTTGGGGCACGCGCGACGGCCGCGCAGCGACAAACACCAAACCCGTAATTTATAATATTGTAAAGCCGGGGCCGGCTAAAATTATTGAAACCACGGATTTAAAGCCAGGCGAAAAAAAATGCACCGAACACGCCCATAACGGAGCCGATGCCTACTTTGATTATGAAGTGGTTTACGCAAACGGCGAAATTAAAAAAAATAGATTTTCTTCTCATTACGTGCCTTGGCGGGAAGTCTGCCTTTTAGGCGTAGCTGAATTAACCGCGCCGCCGGAAACCGCGACTTCCACTCCGCCGGCCGAGGCCAACTAAAAACTGCTCCTAAATATAGGAGCAGTTTTTAAAAAAGACCAGCTTGAGCGGGCAGGCAAGAAAATTTCCGCTAGGCGAAACACAGTAGAAACCATATCGCGCCTTGCAAGAAGATCCCCATGCTTGTCGTGCCTGGCCCGCTTAAATCGGCCTTTACCTTTATAATTTTAAATTAACTTTTTAGTCTATCATAATTAAATAATCTTGTCAAGTCCCCAGCTAACTCCCCCTTGATAAAGGCGACTAGAGAGACTATTATTAGCTTATATCAAGAAAAAATTAATATGCCAAAATTTATATTAAAAAGTAAATTTCGTCCCACTGGCGATCAACCCGAGGCCATTGCCAAGCTGGTTGAAGGCTTAAAAAACGGCTATCGCGGACAGACTCTACTCGGCGTTACCGGCTCGGGCAAGACTTTTACTATGGCCGGCATAATCGAAAAAATCCAAAAACCAACCCTGATAATTTCCCATAACAAAACTTTAGCCGCCCAGCTTTACGGTGAATTTAAAAAATTCTTTCCCGAAAACGCCGTGCATTATTTTGTTTCTTATTATGATTATTATCAGCCCGAAGCTTATATCCCGCAGACCGACACTTATATTGAAAAAGAAGCCACGATCAATGAAGAAATTGACCGCTTGCGCCATGCCGCCACCCAATCTTTGCTTAATCGCCAAGACGTTTTAATCGTGGCCAGCGTTTCCTGTATTTACGGCCTGGGTGAACGCGCCGATTACGAGGCCATGAGCCAGTATTTTCAAGTAGGACAAAAAATAAAACGCAATCAGCTGTTAAGAAATTTGGTAAAAATCCAATACGCGCGCGACGATAAAGAATTTAAACGCGGCAGTTTCCGCGTTAAAGGAGAAAATATTGATATTCATCTGGCTACCGGCGAGGGCGCGGTAAAAATTACTATGCTGGGAGAAATAATTGAAAAAATTAACATTTATAATATCCGGCCGGGACAAAATGCTCCCTTATGGTCGGCCGAATATCAAAAGCAGCCTGGCCAGGAACTTAAAAACGTCGCTATTTTGCCGGCCAAGCACTTTATGACCTCGGAAGAAAAAATGAAGCGCGCCTTAAAAACCATCCGCCGGGAATTAAAAGTAAGACTTAAAGAATTAATTAAGCAAGGCAAAGATGTTGAGGCTTACCGGTTGGAAAAAAAGACTAACTATGATCTAGAGATGATAGAAGAAGTCGGTTATTGCAATGGCATAGAAAATTATTCGCGGCATTTTACCGGACGCGCACCCGGCGAGCCGCCGGAAACTTTAATTGATTTTTTCCCTAAAGATTACTTAATGTTTATTGATGAATCGCACGCGACCATACCGCAAATCCGCGGCATGCATGCCGGCGACCAATCGCGCAAGCAAACTTTAATTGATTTTGGCTTTCGCTTGCCGAGCGCCCGCGATAACCGGCCGTTTAATTTTAAAGAATTTAATACTAAAGTGAATCAAGCCGTTTACGTTAGCGCCACGCCGGCTGAATATGAAATAAAAAATTCCCGCCAAGTGGTTGAACAATTAATCAGGCCGACCGGACTATTAGACCCGGAAATTGAAGTCAGGCCGAATAAAAACCAAATTCAAGATTTAATTCAGGAGATAAAAGCAAGAACCGCTAAAGGCCAGCGGACCTTGGTTACGACTTTAACCAAGCGCATGTCCGAAGAACTAGCCGCTTATCTCTCTGAACAAAATATCAAAGTGCAATATCTGCATAGCGATATTGAAACTTTGGAGCGGGTAGATATTTTACGCAATCTTAGATTGGGCAAATACGATGTTTTAGTCGGCATTAATCTCTTGCGCGAAGGCTTGGACTTGCCTGAAGTATCTCTGGTCGCTATTTTAGATGCGGACATGTCCGGCTTCTTGCGCACCGAAACATCGCTCATCCAAACAATGGGCCGGGCGGCCAGGCATCTAAACGGCAAAGTTATTATGTACGGCGATAAAATTACCCCAGCCATGCGCTACGCCATTAATGAAACTAAACGCCGCCGCCATACTCAAGAACTCTATAACAAAAAACACGGCATCACGCCGCGCCAGATTACCGCCGAGTTTCATGAAAGTATAATATAAAATATTTTCATTTAACCAAACTTCGCCTTACTTCTCAATCTTCTATGATAAGCAATAGCGAAGCGGTGCGCTTCATCGCGCACGCGCTTGATCAGATGCAAAGCCGGCGAGGCTAAAGGCAATTCTAAAGGCTTAGCTTGGCCGGGAAAAAATAATTTATCCGGCGCTTGAGCCGAGCGCAAGCCCGCACCTTTGGAAATAGCGACTAGCGGTATTTCCAGCTTCAATCTTCTTATGATATTATTTACCGCATTTAACTGCGCTTTGCCGCCGTCTACCACGATTAAATCCGGCAACGGCCAATTATTATTAAACCGTCTCTCTAGCACATGTCTAAGCATTTGCACATCGCCTTGCTTGCCCGCCGAAGCTTCAGCGAAGGCGGGGCCGATTTTAATTTTAAATTTGCGATATTCATTTTTATCAGGCTCACCGCCCGAAAATACTACCATTGATCCAACGGCCTCTTTCCCGAAAATATTGGCGATATCGTAGCCCTCTATTCTTTCCGGAATTTTTGGCAAACCCAATATCTTAGCCAGCTCTACTACGTCATTAATATATTTTTCTCCCACGCTTAAAACTCTTGAGCCGGCTAGCACCTGTTTCATGTTGTTTAACTCAAATTTAAAAATTCCCAGAGCTTCGTTGTTAGCTCCGTCTTTATTGTTTTTTTCTAATTTTTTAATTCGTAATTCGTAATTTTTAACTATCTTATTTTTCTTCCCGTTCAAAAACAACATAATAGGCCTGATCACCTGTTTTAAATATTCCTCTTTAGTTATCTTGCCTGCACATATTCCTAAACAACGCCCGATTTGATAATAAAAACAAGGCCGCTTTTGCGCCTTTTTCATATTGCAATAAGGCCAAATTCTCCTGATTATTTTAATAGTCTCCCTCGCCGCCAAAGCGCTAATAAACGGGCCGAAATATTTTCCGGACTTATCAACGGTCCTGGTTAAAAAAACTCCGGGTATTTCATCGGCTAAAGAAATTTTGATATAAGAAAATCTTTTGTCGTCGCGCAAAGCTACGTTATATTGCGGCTGATATTTTTTTACTAAATTGGATTCTAGGAGTAATGCTTCAATTTCGCTCTCGGTTTCTATCCACTTTATTCTGGCTATTTGCTTTAACATGGAATATTTAGCCGGCGTATGATTAGTGCTTTTTTGCCAATACGAAAGAATCCGGCTTTTTAAATTAGCCGCTTTGCCGATATAAATGATATCGCCGCGGCTATTATAGAATTGGTATGAGCCGGGAGAAACGGGAATATTTAATTTTTTTATATAATTCAAGGTCATAAAATTTACTACAACATATCATTTTCGCCAATTAAAAACAACCCCTAACCAGGATTGTTTTTCTTACTTCTCATTTCTTATTTAACCTCGATAGCTTGCACCGGGCAGCTTTCAGCCGCATTTTTAGCGCAAGGAATCTCTTCCTGGCTGATCGCCTCGGCTTTGCCTTCAGCGTTTAATTTAAAAACAGCCGGGCATAAAACTTCGCAAGTTCCGCAGCCGATGCATAGATCATAATTTACTTTAATCGCCATAATTATTTATTTAAAATTTTTTCCACTTCTTTAACTAATTTAGCCGGCGTAATCATTGATTTTAATAAGCAGACGGCCGCTCCTAATTTTTTAGCTTCTTTAATGTCTCCGTCTTGAGCGCTGTTGGACAAAATTATAATCGGCACGTCCTTGGTATTATCATCAGACTTTAAAACTTTAATCGCTTCATAGCCGTTCATAGCCGGCATAACCATATCCAAAAGGATAACATCAAATTTTTTCTGCCTGGCGAGCTTAAGTCCCCAAGCGCCATTGCGCGCCACTTCAATCTGAAAACCTTCTTTATCAAAGCGCAATTTATACATATTAATAATCGCTTCCTCATCTTCAATCAATAAAATTTTGGCTTGTTTTTTTTCAACCGCCTGATGCTCAAAATTTTCAGTATGAACAACTTTGTTTTTTTTGCCTTTGGCCGCTTCACCCTGATTATTGAAAATAGCGTTAACTTTTTCTAATAATTGGCTGGGCGTTAAATCAGCTTTTATAAAATAACCGTCCGCTCCGGTCGCCATACCCTTATTAACTTCGTCGCTTTGCCCTAAATTAGATAAAATAAAAACTTTAATTTTTTTCGTGTTTGGCTCTTCTCTTAATTTTGCCAGCACTTTAAAACCGTCTAATTTAGGCAAAATTAAATCCAAAAGCACTAAATCCGGCTGTTCTTTTTTAGCTAACTCAAAACCCTCTTCGCCGTCGCCGGCAACAATAGTAACATAACCTGCCTGCTCAAATTTAATTTTATACATGTCCGATAAAAATTCTTCATCCTCCACGATTAAAATTTTTGACATATAGTTAAATTATTTGTGCGGTTTGGGAAAATTGTTTTTTTGTGCATACGAAATTGTAGCAGATTTTTTCTGAAAAATAACCATTTAATAAAATATATAAATTTTTTAGAAAAAATCGCCCAAATTTTGTCTAAGCAAAAAACAATTTTCCCAAACCGCATTTTATACCCAGGTCACGCAAGCCACTTTATCCGAATCTTCCTTAAATCTCATTAATCTGACGCCCTGCGTATCGCGGCCCAATTGGCTGACGGTTTTAAACGTTAATCTTATAACTTGCCCTTTTTCCGAAATAATAATCATATCTTTATCCGCCATAGCCTCGGCGTTAACCACAAAAGCGCTGATTAATTTTCCGGTTTTAGAAGTTACTTTGGCGGTTTTAATACCTGAACCGCCCCGACCCTGGACTTTATACAAACCGATCGGCGTGCGCTTGCCAAAGCCATGTTCGGAAATAGCTAAAAGCTGATATTTTTTAATTTTTTCTTTGTCGTTCTTAATAATGCCCATGCCGACAACCGTGTCTTCTTTCTTTTTTAACCTAATGCCGCGCACCCCGGCGGCGTTGCGCCCCATGTCGCGGACGTCGCTTTCTTTAAATCTAATAGCCTGGCCTTGGGCCGTGACTAGTTCAATATGATCGTTGCCATCGGTCGGCTTAGCCCAAATCAATGAATCATCTTCCTTTATTTTAATGGCAATCAGTCCGGAACGCCTGACATTGGAGAAAGCGTCAATCTCAACTTTTTTAACCAAGCCTTTTTCCGTGGCGAAAAATAAATATTTGCTTTTGGCTAATTTATCCAAAGGTAAAACCGAAGTAATTTTTTCTCCACTCGCGAGCTGCAAAAAATTAACGATCGGCGTGCCTTTAGCCGTCCTCTGCGCTTGAGGTATTTCATAAGCTTTAAGCTGAAAAACTCGGCCTTTAGTAGTAAAAAACAACAAATCATTATGAGTTAAAGTGGTAAACATGAATTCCACCATATCCTCTTCTTTGGTGGTTAGGCCGATAACGCCTTTGCCGCCGCGGCCCTGCACTTTAAAAGTATCGGGCGTAGTGCGCTTAATATAGCCGTCCCGCGTCATCATGACCACGGCTTCTTCGTTCGGCACTAAATCTTCGGTGGAAAATTCCTTAACGCCATGGGGCATGACTTTAGTCTTGCGGTCATCGCCGAACTTTTCCGCTAGGTCTTTAATTTCTTTCTTAATAATATCTTTGATCTTAAGCGTTGATTTTAAAATTGATTCAAGCTCTTTAATTAAAGTTCGCTTCTCTTTCAATTCATTTTCTATTTTTAATCTTTCTAAGTTGGCCAAAGTCGATAACTTCATATCTAAAATCGCTATGGTCTGGCGCTCGGACAGCTTAAACTTCTTCATTAAATTTACTTTAGCTATTTCTTTGTCGCGCGAAGCTTTAATGATTTTTATCACCGCGTCAATATTGTTTAAAGCAATCATTAAACCTTCTAAGATATGGGCTCGCTCACGCGCTTTATCCAAATCAAATTGCGTGCGGCGCTTAACAACTTCGGTGCGATGCTTGACATATTCTTCCAAAACCATTTTTAAAGTCAAAACCTTGGGCTGGATGCCGTCAACCAAAGCCAGCATATTAACATGAAAAGTTTCTTGCAGCTGGGTCATCTTAAACAAGCTGTTTAAAATCTTTTTGGGATAAGCGTCTTTCTTCAAGTCCACTACAACGCGCACGCCGTCTTTATCCGATTCGTCGCGCAAATCTTTTATGCCTTCAATTTTTTTGTCTTTTACCAATTCGGCGATTTTTTCCACCAAAGTGGCTTTATTAATCTGGTAAGGTATCTCTGAAATTATAATTTGAAACAGGCCGCTTTTATTTTCCACTACCTCGGCTACGCCGCGCATGACAATGCCGCCCTTGCCGGTAGCGTAAGCTTGTAAAATATCTTTTTGATTATAAATCACGCCGCCGGTCGGAAAATCAGGTCCTTTAACGAACTGCATTAAATCTTCTACTGTGGCTTCAGGGTTGCTGATTAAATGAACAATCGCATCGATTAACTCCCTTAAATTATGAGGCGGGATATTGGTCGCCATGCCCACGGCTATGCCCATAGTGCCGTTTAATAGCAAATTAGGTAGCTTCGCCGGCAGAACACTGGGTTCCTGATGCGACCCATCATAGGTTGGCACAAAATTAACGGTATTTTTGTCAATATCAAACAGCATTTCTTCGGAAATGGCGGATAATTTAGCCTCGGTATAACGCATGGCCGCGGCGCGGTCGCCGTCCATAGATCCGAAATTACCTTGGCCGCGAACCAAGGGGTAGCGCATGGAAAAATCCTGCGCCATACGCACCATAGACTCATAAGCCGCGGTGTCGCCATGCGGATGGTATTTGCCTAAAACTTCGCCGACGACTGTGGCTGATTTACGAAATTTTCCGCCCGCTCGCAAGCCGACATTCCACATCGCATACAAAATTTTGCGATGCACCGGTTTAAGGCCGTCGCGCACGTCAGGCAAAGCGCGCGAAACAATTACGCTCATGGCGTAATCCAAATACGACTTGCGCATTTCGTCGTTTATCGGCTGAGGCTCAACAATGCCATAAAGAGTTTTTTCTCTTTTGGTAATTGTTAAATTAGCGATTGAACCAACTCCGTTTTTTGCTTCCGATTCCACGGTTTCACTATCCCCCTTTAGCAAAGGGGGTTCGGGAGATTTTACAACTTTTATTTTAATTTCTTCGGGCTTATCTTTCTTGATTTCAGCCTTTTTACCCGCCGTAGCTTTAGCGGAGGAGGGCTTTTTCGGTTCTTCGGCTTTTTTAATTTTTTTCACTATTTTTTTCGGCATAATATTCTAATTGTCATTCCCGCGTAGGCTTGCCTGTCCGGCAGGCAGGCGGGAATCCAGAAATTATTTAATTGTACTTGTCGCCATCGTGCCTGTCGCCGCCTCATTCATTAATTTTATTTTTAATAAATTTATCTGTTCGCTCGTTAACTCCGGCTCATTAGGCGAAGCTTCTTGCTCCTTGGCCGCTTGAATTTTTTTAATTTCACTAATGCCCTGTTTTACCTGATCCATAGCCTTATCCAATTCAGCTTTAGTTTGCTCCCAGTTAAACGAACTCTTGTTATTATTATTTGAGTTGATTTTAAACTGATATTTTAAATTAAAAATCCAGGCCACAAAAAAAACTACCATAACGCAAGCCACGCCCACCCGCATTAATAAAATTTTTTCTTTCTCTATCTCTTCGTCGGTTTTCTTTTCTGAAATAACATGGCCGTCAGCCTTATCGGTTTTTTTCTTTTTTTCAACCCTAACTTCCAGCTTTTTTTGCCTCCTTTTTGCCATAAAATAACACTTAAAAACCACCCTCTTAAGAGTGCAAAACTACTTAAATTGTAGCAAAAAAAGTTGAATATGTAAACATTCTTATTATAAAAAATAATAAAATATTATTATAGATTTTATAGCTAATATTAAATAAATTTATCATTATAAAATCACCGAGGGGTTTGGGGCGCCGAACTAAGCGCCAAGGCGTGAGTGTTTAAAGTTAAATCAATGCGATAGCGCACCTGCCGGCAGGCAGGCAGGTTGAGGCGCCCCAAAACTTCCTACCTGCCGGCAGGCAGGTTTGCTTACTTTTTAGTTACCCGCCCGCCTCGCAAGCCTTGCCCGCCATCGCTGCGCTTAGGCGTTAGCGGGCGTGGCGAAGCGTTGCGGGCGTGGTAAAAAGTAAGTTCAAGCGAAGCGTAAACACGCAAGTAATTTAAATTATAGTTTTTTATAATAAAAAATACTCAGCGTCTAATTGAACGCTGAGTATTTTTTAAAATATATTATTCTACATACTCAACACTACCAATTCCATATCTTCCTGCGGCAAATCTTTTTTGGAAATTTTTAACTTTTCTTCATTCCTCGGCTTAATGCCCAATTCTTTGATAAATTTTTCCACGCCGTCAATATCAACTTTAAGGCCGGGCACTTTATAATGCATGGGTATAACAATTCTCGGCTCTATTTGCGATATAACTTCAACCGCTTTAGCCGCGTTAATCGTATATTTCCCGCCCACCGGAATTAACAATATATCGGTGCCTTCCAGTTTTTCCAATTGTTTAGTTTCTAAAACATGGCCTAAGTCACCTAGGTGAGTAATGGAAATATCTTCTATCTCAATGCGGTAAATAATATTTTCTCCGCGCTCGCTGCCGTTTTTCTCGTCATGAGCGCTTTCTACGCCTTCAACAAACACTCCTTTTATTTCATATTCTCCAGCCGTATCAATAATAAACGGATTGCCGCGGATAGCGCCCGTATTATTATGGTCATGATGGCCGTGGCTGACGGTAACGATATCAGCTTCAAAATGAGGCACTTTTAAGCCAACATCGGCGGCAAACGGATCGGTAATTAAAGTTACGCCGTCCGGTCCGATTTTATCCTGAAATTTAAAACATGATTGTCCCAGCCAAGTTATGTACATAAGTAATAATTTTCAATTCTCAATTCTCAATTTTCAAACAATTTTTAAATTTTCAATTGATAATTAATTAATTAATTGAAAATTCATTCCTGCCTGCCGGCAGGCAGGGAAAATTGGTCATTGGTAATTGATAATTTAATTTTTATCTTGAAAAATATTTTCCCTCATCATCATCTTTATTTAATGCCTTAGCTCCGGCTGTCTTCGTCGGATCTTCCATTAACTCCGCCGCCTCATCATCAGGCTCTTCTCCGGCCTCATCATCTTCAGCTTCAACTTCAGCCTCAACATCTTCTTCCTCGTCTTCGGGCAAATATTCATCCGGAGCCACCGCCTCTTCCTGTTTATGTAAAGATACTCCGCTAGTTCCTTGATTTATCATACTATCATACTGTTCGCGCGTTATCAAGATTTCCCGCGGCTTAGCGCCGTTGCCGGCGCTGATTACCCCGGCTTCTTCCAGTAAATCCAAAAGTCTGGCCGCGCGCGCGTAGCCGATGCTTAACCGGCGCTGCAGGTATGAAGCCGAGGCTTTACCTGAATTAATAATTAATTCTTTGGCTTCTTCTAACAATTCATCCGAATCCTCACCGCCGTTGCCTAAGCCGACTCCGGCCACGCCTTTAACTTTTTGCCGGTCAGTTATGCCTTCAATATATTGCGGCTCGCCGCTGCGGTCTTTAATGTAATAAATAATCCTTTTGATTTCATTATCGCTGACAAAAGCGCCTTGCAGCCTTTTAGGTTTGGAAAATTCCGCCGTAGTGAAAAGCATATCGCCCCGGCCGAGTAATTTTTCCGCGCCTAAGGAATCTAAAATCGTGCGCGAATCTATGCCTGAAGCCACGGAGAAAGCGATGCGCGCCGGCATATTGGCTTTAATCAAGCCGGTGATAACGTCAACGCTCGGCCGTTGCGTAGCCAAAACCAAATGAATGCCTACGGCCCTGGCCATCTGCGCCAGCCTGATGATGCTGGCTTCCACGTCTTTACCCGCCGCCACCATTAAGTCAGCCAATTCGTCTATGATAAAAATAATAAACGGCATTTTTTCCTTGCCCATTTCATTATAGCTGGCGATATTTTTTTTGCCGGCTTTGGCTAAAGTTTCAAACCGCCGATCCATTTCATTCAAGCACCATTTTAAAGCATTAATGGTTTTGCTGACATCGGTAATGACCGGAGTTAGAAGATGCGGTACGCCGTTATAAGCCGGCAGCTCAACGCGCTTGGGATCAACCATGATAAAGCGCAGATCATCCGGGTTATTTTGATATAACAAACTTACGATAATCGCGTTCAGGCAGACTGATTTTCCGGAATTAGTGGCGCCGGCCACGAGCAAATGCGGCATTTTAGATAAATCATCAAGCCAAACTTTACCAGAAACGTCTTTGCCTAAAGCAACCATAATATTAGTTTTTCTGTTTTTAAACATCTCGCCGGCTAAAACTTCCCGCAATCCGACGATAGCTTTAGTTTGGTTAGGCACTTCAACTCCGACTAAAGACTTGCCCGGAATCGGCGCTTCAATCCTAATCGGGTGCGCGGCCAAAGACAAAGCTAGGTCATTGCTTAAAGTGGTAATTTTGGTTAATTTTATGCCTTCAGCCGGCTTTAAGGTATACTGGGTAACGGTCGGCCCGACATTAACTTCTCCCATTTCCACCGGAATGCCGAAATTTTCCAAAGTCCTTTGAATAATCAGCATGTTATTTTTAATATCGCCTGAAGTCGGTTTGCCGATTTTAGCATTTAATAAATCCATCGGCAAGTCAATTTTCACATGGGTTTGCTTCCAGCCGCTATTTTTTACTTCTTTAGCCGCATTATTAGCCTCGTCCTGCTCATTTTTAATTTTACGCTTATAAAAACCCGGCATGTTTTCGCTCGCTTCACCATCATCTTCTCCCTCGCCCTCCGAAGCTTCAGCGAAGGAGGGTTCTTCGGCCTCGTCAAATTCAACTTCTGCCTCGGATTCAGCTTCAGTCTCTCGACTGCCGCCAAAAATTTTATTAAAAATAAAATTAACCGGATAAAATATTTTAACGAACCAGCTTTCTCTGCCGATTAAAGATTCTAAAGTGGCGTTAAGCATCAGCATTAAAGAAATCAAAATCAAGCAGACCACCGCGATTAAACTGGCCCAAAAACCCATGATTTTTGTAAAAATGGACATTATGCCATAGCCGATATAGCCGCCGCCCGCGCCCGCTTCAATCGCCGTCTGCCAATTTTCTTCGCCTACCAGGATATGGAGCAAAGCGCTGAAAAAAATGAGAAAAATAAACAAGCCTAAATAATTAGCGCCTCTGAACCATTCCTTGTCCCGATTATACATTAAAAATCCAATCGCCAGCACGGTTAAGGGAAACAGCCATTTGCCCCAGCCGAATAAAAAGATTATGCCTTGCTCTAAATATCTGCCTAAGCCCTCGGCCAAGCCGAATAGGCTTAAAAGGCTAATGGCGCCAAAAGCTAAAATTAGAATAATAAAAATACCCCTTTTCATGTCAGGGTCTAAATCAACTTTGGGCAGTCTTATATAATCCAGCGAATTTAATTTTCTTCTGCGTCTGGCCATTTTTGTCATTATAAGCCCCGCGCCGGCGAGGCGCGGCAATCTTTTTTGTCATTCCCGCGTAGGCGGGAATCCATTTCTTTATTATACCAAATTTTTTCCAATAAAAAAACCACCCCGTTGGCCGAGGTGGGTTAACACTTTTTTTATTTAAACTCTCAAGCTATCATACCATTTAATATACTCTGTCTCGGCCCTGAAAGTGTCTGATGGCGTGCTTCTTCAATTGCGGAAATCAAGTTATCAAAAGTCTTACATTTATTTAACGCCTCTACCGAGACGTCTAAATTATACCTTATTCCCAGATCGGCTTTAATAACTGGTACGCCAAGAGTATTCCATTGATTTTTATTAATACCCATAAATTCAGTTAACATAACTTCACCTTCCAACTCACCACTAAAAATACTCCCCCGATAATACTCAATAACCGAATCGGCTATACTTTTTGAAGATTTTTTTTTCATGTCCCCTCCCTCTTCTGTTTATAAGATTAAAATCATTAATTTAAAAAGACCGCTTGAATTATTTAAATATTAAACAAAAGTTTGCCTAATGTCAAACCCGCGCCCGGATGGTTTATATTCTATAAACATAAGTTAAACTGGGATTGGTAAAAATTGTTTTTTGCGGCTGCCAGCCGGGCAAAGCAAAACCATAAGATATTACGGTAGCGCCCTGCTTTAATTCACGCTTTAATTTACCCTCCAGCCTAATTAGCGCTTTGCCGGTCAAAAAAATAAATACCGCGTCGGCTTGGTTTAAATTTTCCTTATAAAAATCTCGCCGCTTAACCTCGGCTCGGCTGTGGCTAACTGATATTTGCCATAAAGCCTCTAAATAAGGATAAAGCGACAGCTCAAACCCTCGCGCCCTAAAACCAAACTTTTCCGCCGCTAGTATTACCCGGCCGTCGCCCGCGCCTAAATCATAAATTAATGAATTTTTCGGCAAATCAATTTCTTTAAAAATTTTATCAATATTTTCTTTGGGGATTTTCGCCCAAGGAATACCGGTGGTTAGATTGGTGTAAATTGAGCAAACGGCAAAAAAGAAAAAAACAAAACTGCCGGCCGCGACAAGCGCTAAGACTATTTTTAAAATTAAAAGCCAAATTAATATGCTCATAAATATTATAAACTCCGCAAATAATTTTAACTTTTTCTTTTGCTTTTTATAAATAAAATGCCTAAGGCTATTATAACACCCCCGGCGATAATCAATAAATACTTAAACAATTCCAATTTTTTATCTCGCTCGGCTAAATTCCATTCTTCGGCTTCTACTGTCTCGCCTAAAACTTGGGGCTCTAGCCCGTCCGCCGAATTGATTAAAACAATATCTTCCTGATAGCGCGGCAGCAATCTAAGGCCGGTTTGGGTTTTGCTTAAAATGCCGGTTACCGCAACCTTTTGCCCGGCTACTAAACTTTTAGCGCTGATGCCGGTATTTTGCTTGATATAAACAAAGGTTTCATCACTGCCGTCATCAACATAAAGCGAAGAACTTTTTTTATCCGTAATTTCGCCGGTGATGGTTATAAGCTGGCCGATGTTTTCTTCGCTGACTTCATCGCTCTTAACGGCTAAGGCCTGCGGTGTTTGTTTGCTGCCGGCTATTTTAATATCGTTTTTATCTTTGGTTTTTATCCTGAATTCGCCTTGTGTCTGCGCTAATTCGCCGGTCACTTCAATATAGTCGCCGACACGCAAAACCGGAAAATCTTTTTTATAATTATAAATTTGCATGCCGGGCGAGCCGACAATATAAAATATCTGTACGCCTAAGATGCCGGGTTCAACCGCTACCGTGCCTTTGACTTTAACCAGACTGCCGATATCCAGCTCTTTAACTTTTTCCAGCGTAGTTTCAATATAACCGTCAGCGCCGGCGGCCGCGGATACTTTAGTTATTATTTCGCTTTTACTGCCGGCCAAACTGATAATATTTTCTTCCGCCGGCGTCAATCTAGTCGTCCAGAACCAATTGCCGTTGGCGCCGCGGGCGTAAGCTTCGCCTTGAACCGCGCCGGCGTATTCAACCTGGTCAACCAATTCATCAAGATCGTTATATAATCTAATAGTATCGTCAGTATTTTTAAATGCCAGCCGGCTTACACTATTATCCAAAACATAAAAAATGCCGGCGTCGAGCAGCTCCACGTTATTAAATTTATATTTGCCATTGCTGTTTTCCACCCGCCAATTTAATAAATTTATTTGCTCCGCGCTTTGATTTTTTAATTCCAGCCATTCCTCGCCCGTATCCGCGCCGGCCGGATTGGGAAAAATTTCGTTGATCACCGCTCCCCTTGGTAAAGGGGAATTAATGGGGATTTCAACATTTAAATCAATCTCACTAACATCACTAATTCCCTCAAAACTGTCAAACACTTTTATGCTCTTCTCCTTGGTAGTCGTGCCTTGTCCGTCGCTAACCTCTAAACTAATTTTATAAACTCCGACTTTTAAATATGTATGCTCCGGATTGGCTAAATCATTTTTAAAGCCGTCACCGAAGTCCCAGCTGAATTTTAATTTATCGCCGTCCTGATCATTAGCGTCAGAACTGTCAAAAATTACCGGCCGGCCGGCTAAAACTTCTTTGGAAAAACTGAATTCAACTTCCGGCAGATGATTAATTGCTTTAAATACATTCATCGCGCCCGGCGTTATAGTTTCGCTCCAAACCCATTCATCTTTTATTTTAAAATCAGCCAGATTATAGCTCCAACCTTCTTTAGTATTTTTATAATCCACGATTATAAACGGCTTATCGGCCAAGGGCTGAAATAATTTTATTTGCCCCTGGTCATTATGCAAAACTATTTTAGAGCGCGGCCTGAAAAAAACCAGATATTCTCCGGCCCTGATAATCGTGCTGGTGGCGATTTTTTCCAAATTAACTTTTTTATTATCTTCATTGCTTAAACTCCAGCCGGTTAAATTAACTTCCCGCTTGCCCGCGTTATATATTTCCATAAATTCTAATTTAGCGTCATCGCCGTCCGGGTTAGGCAATATTTCGGAAATAAAAATATCGCTTGAAAAATCAAATTTAGCCTTAGCTTCCGAACTTACTTCATCTTCAATTTTAATAATATTGCCGGCGCCTTTAGTCGGCGTTGAAGTTATAGCGAAATCATTTAAATTATTATAAGTATTATAGCCGTCAAATTTCCTGGCTAAGCTTAAAGGGTCGCTGGCCGCGGCCGCGTTATTCCCGATATCGCCGTCGTCCCAGCCGCCGTAAGCAACCTGGTCAATAATTCTTCCGCTCGCGTCATATAAAATTACTATATCGCCGCCATTATTTAAGCTGCCGACCGGTTTATCAATTATTTTATAGCGACCGGCTCCGCTGGCGCCTAGCTTGCCGCTTAAAATAGTTTTCGCCTTACCGCCCTCTTCAATCCACCAGCCGGTTAGATCAATTTCGCGGTAAGTTTTATTATATATCTCAATCCACTCGTTTTCATTATCCGCCGGATCAGACACCAACTCATTTATTAAAACATCGCCGAAATTAACCTTGCTAAACTGCGGCGAAGTCGAGGCGGTTGAAGTGGCCGCGGTTTCATTATCTATTATCGCCGGCGGCGTTGAAGTGGCGGGATTATTCCCATCGCCCGGCTGATTATCGCCGGTAGTTTGGCAAACGGCTGATTGCGCTTTAGGGCTCGGGCAGCTATTAATCGCAAAATCATTAGCATTATCGCCCGTATCAATAAAAATACTATTTTCCAGCTTTCTTCCAAGGCTTTGACTTTCCGCCGGAGTTAAGGCACAAGCGCCCTGGCAGTCATTAGCATCGCCCCAGCCGACTTTATTGACGACATCGCCGTTAGCGTCTTTAAGCTGAATTATATTTGCCTCGCTAAGAGTTAAGCCGCTTAAAACAATATCACTGCCGTCTAAAGAGCTCCGGGAAATTAAAAAATAACTATTGGCGCCGATTATTTTCCCGGAAAAATAAGTTTTGGAAATTAACGAGCTGAAGCTGGCGCCGCTCTGGGTTTTTCTCTGTAAATACCAATTTGTTAAATCTACCGGCAAGCTATTGGGGTTGTAAAGCTCTATAAATCGGCTTTCGGTCGGATAAATTTGGATTTCGCTGATTAAAATATTTTGACTGGCCCGAGTTTTTTGCCCATAAAAAAATCCCGCGCCGATAAGCGCTAGGATAAAAACAACTATATATCCTCCTTGCTTTTTCATAATAAGCGGTTAAACTTATTGAGATAGTTTTATTTTAGCATAAAAAAATAAAAAATAAAAAACGGCCAGCGATTTTCTGCTTGACCGTTTATTCTTTTTACCCGTCTGGGTTATAATAAACATAGTAACCCTTAGTTGAGGCAACGATTTTTCGCATTTTCTCAACTTGGCTTGGCTTTAAAGTATTAATTAACGGCGTTATCTCGCCGCCGGATTTAACCAGCCAATCCAGCCCTGGATTAAAACCTTTAATATTATCCAAATGATCAAGTCTGCTGCCGATTCTTTTGGCAAAAACCAGTTGCTCATTTTCGGTTGAAAATTTTCTCCAGCGAAGTTCGTCCGGGCAAATTATTGTTTTAAAATTACCGGGAAATATCTGCTGCAACTTTCCCTCCAGCCAAGAATTACCATAAATAAGCAAATCCTCGCGGCTTATCAATCCCTTATTATACAAAACCTTAGTCATTTTAGTTAAATAAAAATCCATTGACCTGGAATAAGGATTAAGAAGAAATTCGCTGTGTTCATAAGCACGCAACAGCAAAAAACGATATAATCTTTCCGCGCTTTCAAAATAGATTTGCTGGCTCTTTTTATCTATCCTAACATCCTGCCATACGTCCATGACTAAAGGATTTTTTTGGCAAAACTTGCGAATCATGCCTTTTTGGTTTAAGCCGACATAATAACAGTCCATGGCCACATATGACATTTTGTCAGCGATATCTATCAACTTGCCCGGCATTTCCTGCCCGCGAATCCAACGCTCTGCTTTAACTGCGTCAAAATTAAACTTTTTTTCTAGTTCTTCTAATACTCCCTCCCGCCTAAGAACCCAAAGAAAATTATTTTCTTCATGCAGATTTTTTTTATCAATCCTAACGATAGAATCCCCTCCTGCTGGCATAGCGATGTCGTGGAAAGCAGCCGCTAAAACAAATGGCGCTCTCTCTTTAGCTGAAAATCCATTACGAGCTAAAATCAATTCAGCCAATATCCCGGTAAGAAGCGAGTGCAGCCAGCGAGTATGAGGAAATAACGGCGCTAAATACCAGATATTTTCGTTTCTTCTGCTCGTGGTCTGCCGCGGAGGCACTAAATAGCAAAGCTGCGGTATCTGCCCCAAACGAAAAAATAATGGCGAATGCTTGATATACTCAAACGCCCCTTTAGCATCCTCATCTATGAAGAAATCGTATGAACTAAAAGGAAAATTCATGCGCTCAAACCCGATATTTTCGCCAAATTCGTCTCTAACCTCGCCGAACATATCGCCGGGGATCAAATAAATCTCCGGATGAAGCGGAGAAAAAAATTTCTTTAAACTGACGCTTTCCGCTGAATACGCGCTAAATAAACGACCAGAGTTTTTTCTCTGCTTGCGCGCAAGCCCGGGGTGCAGACCGAAAAACCTTGGTACATAGCTTCCAGAAATCATTAAATAATCAACTCGCTTATGCAAATTTTTCACCTCCCTTCTTTATGAATGGTAAATATAATACTTATTATATAAGCCCTTTTTTAATGTTCGAATAGAACTGACTATCTTAACATAATTCAGGAAAAAGTCAAAATAAAGCCCCCGTTTATTGTCGGGGCTGAAAATAATTCTCGTGATATAAGTTAATACAACTCCGCTCTTTTATAAATATAGCGGCACTCCATTCTTTTGACGACGCTTCTTCCTCCTTACACCACCTTTACCTTTGCAAGTTTTACATTTTTTTGATTTACACGGTTTACCGTTACGCAAATAAATAAAAAATTTTTGCATTTTCCCTCCTCTTTTTCCTTTAAAAAAGAACGACGGTTAAATGGTTAACGATGTAATGGCTAACAACAAATTTCAACTGGTGCAGGCGGAGAGATTTGAACTCTCATGGATTGCTCCACTAGCTCCTAAGGCTAGCGCGTATACCAATTCCGCCACGCCTGCGTAATGTTTCATTTTTAATTATTTTTTAGCTTTTGTCAATCCTAATTTCATTATACCAAAAATTATGCTATCATTATAATATAATTAACTAAACATACAAAACTATGGTCAATGAAACAATGCCTAATCGAGCGGCCGACCCGGATATTGAAAAAAATAAAACCGTAGCGGCTTTGTCTTATGTTTGGATCCTGTTTTTAATCCCGCTCCTAGGAAAAAAACGCTCAAAATTCTCTCAATTTCACGCCAAACAAGGTCTGATTCTGTTCGTTCTAAGTTTTGTTTCCTGGTTTCCGCTAATCGGCTGGCTAATCGGCTTAGCGATTATCGTTATCTCGATTATGGGCATTTTAAAGTGCCTGGAAGGAGCTTGGTGGAAAGTACCTTATATCTACGAATTCAGTAAAAAAATTAATCTATAATTATTCATAAAATTGGCAATTGGCGATAAACAGCCTTGTTTTCGGCTTTTTTGCTAATTTAAAATTTTAAATCTAAAGTATGCCGCAATTCATTAAATTCTTTGAAGAAACCACTATTAAAGATGTGCCGGAAGTCGGTGGTAAAAACGCCTCGCTCGGCGAAATGTACAAAAATTTAGCCGGCCAAGGCATAAAAGTGCCTAACGGCTTTGCCACTACGGCTGAAGCTTATAATTATCTTTTAGAGCAAACTCATCTTAAAGAAAATATTAAAAAAACTCTGGACGGCTTAAATACTCATAACGTAACCGATTTGGCTAAGCGCGGCGCCGCAGTCAGAAAATTAATCATCGCTACGGCTTTCCCCGAAGATTTAAGCCGAGATATTATTCTAGCTTATAAAAAATTATCCCAATTTTACAAAACCGCTAATTTGCATGTAGCGGTCCGCTCCAGCGCCACGGCCGAAGATTTGCCGGACGCGTCGTTCGCCGGCCAGCAGGAAACTTTTTTAAATATTTCCGGCGAAGCCGAACTGCTCTTAGCGGTTAAAAAATGCCTGGCTTCGCTCTTTACCAACCGCGCCATATCCTACAGAGTGGATAAAGGCTTTGACCATTTTAAAATCGCTTTATCCGTTGGCGTGCAAAAAATGATCCGTTCGGATTTAGCCGCCTCGGGCGTAACTTTTACTATTGATACCGAATCCGGCTTTAATAACGTAGTCTTAGTCAGTTCAATCTACGGCCTGGGCGAAAATATCGTGCAGGGCAAAGTTGATCCGGATGAATTTTATATTTTTAAACCCACTAAAACCATTATCTCCCGCTCCATCTCAACCAAAAAAATCAAAATGATTTATAACTCTAACCCTAAGCGCCCGGTTAAAGACGTTAAAGTTCCGGCCGACCGGCAACGCCAGCAATCAATTACCGACGCGCAGGTTCTGCAACTGGCCGATTGGGCTATGCGGATTGAAAAGCATTATGGCCGGCCCATGGACATAGAATGGGCTTTGGACGGCAAGGAAAACCAGCTATATATCATCCAGGCGCGCCCGGAAACTATCCATTCGGTCCGCGATTTAAGCGTGATTGAAGAATATGTTTTAGAAAAGAAAAGTAAAATATTATCTGCCGGTAAAAGCGTGGGCAACCGCATCGGCGCCGGCATCGCCAACCGGATTATGGATATCTCTTCTATCGCGAAATTCAAGCCGGGCGAAGTTCTGGTTACCGACATGACCGACCCGGATTGGGAGCCGATTATGAAAATCGCCTCGGCCATCGTTACGGATAAAGGCGGCCGCACCTGCCACGCGGCTATCGTCTCCCGCGAATTAGGCATTCCCTGCGTTGTCGGCACCGGCGACGTTTCTAGAAAAATTAAAACCGGGCAGGCCATAACCGTAAGTTGCGCCGAAGGCGATCTAGGCTTTGTTTATGACGGCAAACTGCCGTTCAAAATAAATAAAACCAGCATTAAAAATCTAGGCAAGCCGAAAACAAAAATCATGATGAATATCGGCTCGCCGGATATCGCTTTCTTATCATCATTTATTCCCAATGACGGCGTCGGGCTGGCGCGCGAAGAATTCATCGTCAACGACCAAATTAAAATTCATCCTTTAGCTTTGATAAATTACCCTAAGCTAAAAGATAAAAAGGCCAAAAAGAAAATTGACGAATTAACCGCCGGCTATGAAGATAAAAAACAGTATTATATTGATAAGCTGGCCCAGGGCATAGCCATGCTTACCGCCGCCTTTTACCCGAAAGATGTTATTATCCGCTTATCGGATTTTAAAACCAACGAATACGCTAATTTAATCGGCGGCGTCGAATATGAGCCGGTTGAAGCCAACCCGATGATCGGCTGGCGCGGCGCTTCGCGTTATTATGATCCGAAATATCAGCCGGCCTTCGTGCTGGAATGCCTGGCGCTTAAAAAAGTCCGCGATGAAATGGGATTAAAAAACTTAAAGGTTATGGTGCCTTTCTGCCGCACCGTTGAAGAAGGCAAAAAAGTTATTGAGATCATGGCGAAAAACGGCTTGAAACAGCATGTTGACGGCCTGGAAATTTACGTTATGGCCGAAATCCCGACTAACATTATTTTGGCCGAGCAATTCGCCGCTGTTTTTGACGGCTTTTCTATCGGTTCAAACGATCTGACCCAATTAACCCTGGGCATAGACCGCGACTCCGGCATTTTAAATGTCGCCGGTGCTTCCAATGAAAAAAACCAATCGGTTAAAGATTTAATAAAAAGTTTGATATCAGCCGCTAAAAAAACCAAAACCAAAGTCGGCATCTGCGGCCAAGCGCCTTCGGACTTTCCCGACTTCGCCCAATTCCTGGTTGAATGCGGCATAGACAGCATCTCGCTTAATCCGGACACAGTTATAAAAACCACTCTGGCCATATTAGAGACTGAAAAAAAACTTAACAAATAATTTTGTCATTCCGGCCTCCGAGCCGGAATCCATTACTACATTACTATATAATAAAGACGGTTATAATAACCGTCTTTATTTTTTACTTAAACATTTTTTGTCATCCCCGCGAAAGCGGGGATCCAGAAAAAAATTAAACTAATAAAACTTTTCTATATAATAAATGCTATTATAGCAACTATCTATATTTTTTACTTAATATTAGCCTAATTCCTTTTATAATCATTGACAAAAAAATGAAAGTATGATATAGTTTAAAAATAATTTCGCACCTTTAAAATAATTTTATTACCCTAAAATTGCTGTTATTTTACCCCCTTTAACAAAGGGGGCTAGGGGGATTTTTGCATCATCCGCAGTTTCGGGGTAATAAAATTTAAACCTAAAATAGGGAGGGGTATATGCCAGAATTTTGTGTTATTGATTTCAAGCGGCAGATTATAATTATAATAGCAGCAATCATAACTGCTATTTTGATATTTTATAACGACAAGAAAGGGAGGGAAAAATAATGTACTTGATATTCACGATTTTAGGCTTGGCGGTATCCGGCATAGGTTGCTGGCATTTATGCCAGCTAGTTGAAATATTCAATAAATATGGCACCTACCCTGAAGGGGAACACCTCTTTGGGGGAGGTCTTATCGTCGCTGGTATCGTCATCGTGACGATAACCAGTGTTATAAAAAATTACCAAGGGAAGGCTATTTCGCATTAACCTTCCCCTTTTTACGGGTCGTGCTATTTTTTTACAGCACGGCCCTATTTTTTTATAAACCAACCTAAAATTTGACTAAAATGTTTTAAAAAGAGAAAATGAAATTATAAAATACTTATAAATCGCTATGGGGTTTGGGGCGGCGAAGTAAGCGCCAAGGCGAGCGCGCCGAAGATTAATCAGCGCGATAGCGCATTGAGACGCCCCAAAACTTTTTGCTTACTTTTTAGTTATAAAAAGTAAGTCCTAGCGAAGCGCCGCAACCGTCGTAATTGGCAAATAAAATACTAAAAATAACTTAACATTAACTGCCTAAAAAGTAATTAATATAACTATGTTCAATTTCCTCCATACTTTCAACCCCTCCCCCATCCTCGCCACTATCGGCCCGATTAATATTTATTGGTACGGCCTTTTTATTGTTTGCGGAATTTTATCTTCTCTGGCGGTTTGCCTTTACTTGGCGAAACTTTATAATATTAAAAGCGATCTTATATTGGATTTGGCCTTTTGGCTGATCATCGGCGGCCTGGCCGGCGCGCGCGTTTATGAAATATTTTTAGAATTGCCTTATTACCTGGCTAACCCTTTAGCCATGCTAAAAATCTGGCAGGGCGGGCTGGCTATCCATGGCGCCTTGATCGGCGGCCTGGTTTCTCTCTGGCTGTTCGTAAAAAAACATAGCCTTGATTTCTGGCAACTGGCCGGCATTATAAGCGCGAGCCTGCCCTTGGGTCAGGCCATCGGCCGCTGGGGCAATTATTTTAACCAAGAGCTTTTCGGCCTGCCGACTAATCTGCCTTATGGCATACCGATAAGCCCGATAAACCGGCCCTGGCTATACGCTAATTATGAATATTTTCACCCGACTTTTTTGTATGAAAGCCTCGGCAATCTCTTGATTTTTTTATTTTTATTTACTCTACATTACTTATTTATTAAAAAAAATAAAATTAATAATACTTTTTACTTTATACTTTTTACTTTATATCTGTTTCTTTATTCCTGCCTGCGCTTTAGCCTGGAATTCATCCGCCTGGACGCTACGCCGATGATTTTCGGCCTGCGTTTTCCACAGCTGGCCAGCCTGCTTGTTATAATCTTGCTTATTTTATCTTCCGCTCTGATTTTTTGGCGAAAGATAAACCATAATAAAGCCCTTGAATAATAAAAGAGCCTATGCTAATATGATTAAGCCTCACGAAATATTTTATTTAAAATTAAGAAATTAAAAATTAATAATTATATCTTATGCCTAATTCAGCTTCTGCCAAAAAAGAGCTGCGCAAATCAATTAATCGCCGACAGCGCAATTCTAAAACTGAAAATAATTTAAAAGACTTAATTAAAAAAAGCCGCCGGGCGATTGAAGCTAAAGATTCAAGCGCCAAAGAATTGGTAATGAAAACTTTACGCGCTTTAGATAAAGCGGCCGGCAAAGGCGTCATTAAAAAAAACGCCAGCAACCGCAAAAAATCAAGATTAAGCAAAAAATTAAACCAAGCTTTTAAATAAGCCTGTAAAACAAAAAACTGTAAATATATTATAGTTTATAATAATATTACAGTTTTTTGTTTTGCATCGTTCTTTGGAATCTCTAGCTATATATAGTAATACATAACCCCTTTAAACAGGGGTTTTTGTATATCTTAATGATGTTGGGTAAAATTTACAACTTCGCTATCAGCATATTCAATCCGGCCAGATAACTGCTTTGGCCGGATTTTACTTCATAATCAATCCGCGCCAGCCGGCTTAGAATGCTTTTTAAAACAGGCAAAGTAAAATAGCGCGCCTGCTCTACGCCTTTTTGCGCGACAAAAGGATGAATTTTTAGCTGGTTGGCGATCTGGCGCTGGCTTAAACCTGATTCGAGCGCTTGCTTTATGGAGAGTAAAATCCTAAATTGCCTGACAAACATATTTAACAGATAGCCGTCGCTTAAACCGGCCTCAATCTGCTCATCTAAAAGCTTAACGGCTAAAGCTTTGTTTTTTACGCTTAGAGCGTCGGTTAAAGCAAAAATATTTTCGCTGAAATTTCCGCGAACTAAATTTTTAACATCTTCCATTTCTATGTTAACGCCGCCCGGAGTCAGCTTGCCGGCCGCTTTATAGCTTAATAATTTATCCAACTCATTATTAATCTGCCAGCCGTCCGAGCCGACTAACCCGACTAGCATTTCGGCGGCCTTAAGGCTGATTTTACCGCCGCGCTTAATCGTCTCTTTTTTTACCCATTCAGCCGATTCGGTATTACTTAATAAATTAAAACTATAAGCGTATTTTTGGCTGGATAAAAATTTAAACAGCTCGACTTGTTTTTTATTTAATGGCTTCTCTTTGCCGCTAGAGTCTAGCATCATGGGCGAAAGCGCATTCTTAAATTTCTTGGTTTTAATGTTTTGCTCCCAAACAATAATAATATTATCGGCTAATTTTTTATTTTTAAAATACTCGCTAAGATTTTCAAAAATCAGCTTATCTTTATTAATAAAAACATCCTCAATAATAATTAAGCGCTTTTTAGATAACAGCGATGACGGGCTAACAGCCGCCGTAATTTCGGAGAAGGTCGCCTTAGCGCCGTTAATAACATTAAGCCCGCTGCCTAATTTATCAACCTCGCGCAAATATTTATCTTTCAGTTCGTTTAATTTTAAACGGCTTCTGAAATTATCCTGGCCGTAGAGAAAAATTATCATATTCTTATAAATTTGTAATCTTGGTTAAATTTTGCTAATATTATAATAGGTTAATAACTATTAAAAAGCAAGTTCAACTTATGCAAACAACTCAATGTCCGGTCTGCTCAAGCGATATTATTATTGAAGAAGAATCATCGGAGAAAGATTTAGTCAGCTGCTTAAACTGCGGCACCGAGCTGGAAATTGTTACTCTGCAGCCCTTGCAGCTAAGCCCGCTCCAGGAAGAATCAGGGGAAGAAGGCGTTAGCGAATAAAATTTTAGCTAACCAAAAATAAATTTTAAAGCTTTACTAAATAAAGCCATCGTGGCTTTATTTTATTTTTCCGACTTCAGCCTTGAACAAATCACCTCTCTCTTTATAATTTTTAAACATACCGAAGCTGGCGCAAGCGGTTGATAATAAAACTATATCGCCTCTATCGGTTTGCTGGCGCGCTATGGCTACCGCGCCTTTAATATTATTTATTAATTTCATTTTATTTTCATTAAATCCAAATTTTTTTAGCTCTTGTTTTATTCTCGGCGTAGCTTGACCATTTAATAAAATAACAAACTTGCAGCGTTTTTTTACTTCTTTAGCTAACTGACTAAAATCAGCTTTTTTATCAGCGCCGCCTAAAAGTAAAATAATCGGCGCGCTAAATGATTTTAAAGCTATTATAGTTGATTCCGGAGTAGTGGCAAAACTATCGTCATAATATTTAACGCCCTGATATGCTCGCGCCAATTCAAGCCGATGCTCCAGCCCTTTAAAATTCGCCACGGCTTTTTTTACATCTTCAGATTTAATGCCGATAATCTTCGCTACTTCAACCGCGGCCGCAATATTTTCTTTGTTATGCTCGCCGATTAATTTTGACGGCAATTCTGATTTATTAAAATAAATCTTTTTACTCCTCACTTTGTAATTGGAAATTGGAATTTTTTTGAAAATTGAAAATTGCTTGTCCTGCCTTGTGCAGGGAAAATTGAAAATTGAATAATCATTTTTCTTTTGCCACCTGACAATATTCCATTTAGCTTTTTTATAATCATCTAATGTCTTATGGAAGTTAGGGTTATTTGGATCAGCCGGCGCTAAATGTTCGCTATAAAAATTAGTAATTACGGCAATACGCGGACTAACGGTCATGTCTTCAAGCTGAAAAGATGATAATTCCAAAACCACCCAATCAGTTTTTCTAATTTTATCAATAAACTCGAATGGCGCCACGCCGATATTGCCGCCGAGCCATGCTCGCTTGCCGGCGGTTTTTAATATTTCATAAATCAAGCTGGCGGTCGTGCCTTTGCCTTTGGTGCCGGTAACGCCGATAATATTTTTTGTTGGACATAAATCAAAAAACAACTTCATCGGGCTGGTTAATACCGCCCTGACAAGGGGGGCTGGGGGGGTTGTGTTTTTTGCTCCCACAATCCCCGGACAATCCATGGGCCAGCCCGGCGACCGAAATAAAATATCAAACTTATTTAAATTCTTATCATAACCTTTGCCTAATTGCCATCTTACTTTTGTCATTCCCGCGAAAGCCTGCCTGTCCGGTAGGCAGGCGGGAATCCAGGGGTTCTTCGCTTTTACATCTTCCCGCGCATCGCAAACCGTAATCTCGCATTTTACTTTATGTTTCAATAAATATTTAACCAAAGCTAAATTCTCTAATCCTAGCCCTAAAATAGCAACTTTTTTATTTTGTAAATTTTTAATACTTGACATAATAATAATAATATGATATATTAATTTATTGCTCTTTCTTAATTCGCAATAAAAAACCATATAAAAAGGGGAGAAAAAATGAAAAAAAATGTTATTTTTTTAGTTGCGGCAATATTAGTTTCCCTACAATGCAATATTTTATTAGCTTGGGAAAATGAAGAAAAACTGTTGTTCAGTGTTTTATTTACTAAAGACCACGGGGCGTATAAAGTATATTATGATGCATATGGAGTTGCGCCTGGAAACGAATCAGAAAAAATGCAAACTTGTGATACGGTAAAAGAATACGGGGAAACGGAATATTTAAAAAGATTAACAATACAAACAAATGGTATAACAGATATTTATTTAATATCGGCGATAAATGCGGCAGAGATTGCTTGCCAAAATTCAATTATTACTGGCAAGCCGATGATTATTACAAAAATAGTAGTTAGAAAAAAATAACTATATCCAAATCCAACTCCGAACCTCCGAACGCTGTTTTCCGTAAACGGCGTTTTTTTTATTTTTAAATTTCATTTTAAATCTTCACATTCTTAAATTTTAAATTTTATCCATCTCTCCCCAATTATCTCCTATGCTCGCGTCCACGCCCAGCGGAACTTTTAATTTCAGGACATTTTCCATAATCTCCTTAATTTCAACCGCTGTTTTTTTAACTAAACTATCTTTAACTTCAAACACCAATTCGTCGTGCACTTGTAAAAGCATCTTAATCTCATCGGCCTGATAATTTTTTCCTATCAACTCCTGAATTCTGATCATGGCTACTTTTATAATATCCGCGGCCGTGCCTTGCAAAGGCGTATTAATGGCCATGCGCTCAGCCCCTTTTCTAATCTGAATAACCGAAGAATTTATTTCCGGTAAAATCCGGCGCCTTTGAAACAGAGTTTCAGTATAACCTTTATCCCTGGCCATTTCAATGGTACTATCCACGAATTTTTTTACGCCTTTATAGACTACGAAATACTTATCAATAAACTCTTTGGCCCGCGCGTAAGGAATAGCCGCGCCTTGCGCTAAGCCATGCGGCCCTTGGCCGTATAAAATGCCAAAATTAACCGCTTTGGCCTCCCGCCTCATTTCCGGCGTCACTTCGCTTAATGCTACCTGATTAATTTCCGCGGCCGTGGCCGTATGAATATCTTCACCCTGGTTAAAAGCCTGTATCATCTTTTTATCGCCCGACATATGCGCGGCCAGCCTTAATTCAATTTGCGAATAATCCAGGCTTAATAATTTATAACCCCTTTCCGCGATAAAAGCTTTGCGAATTTCCCGCCCCAGTTCGGTGCGAATCGGTATATTTTGCATATTGGGTTCGGTTGAAGACAGCCGGCCGGTGGCAGTAACGGTTTGATTGAAGCTGGTATGCAATCGACCGGTTTTCAGATTTACCAGCTTTGGCAAAGCTTCAATATAAGTGGTGGACAGCTTTACCACCTCGCGGTATTCCTGGATTAAATCAATTATCGGATGCTGGCCTTTAAGCTTAAATAATTCATCGGCGCCGGTAGACAGACCGGTTTTATTTTTAGAAATCCCCATGGCCGGTATGGCTAATTTTTCAAATAAAATTTCTCTTAATTGCTGAGTTGAATTTATATTAAATTCCTGGCCGGCTAATTCATGTATTTTTTTTGTTAAACGGCTGATTTTTTTATCTACCGCCTTGCTCATCGCGGCCAAAAATTCCTGACTAATTTTTATGCCGTTAGTTTCCATTACGGCCAAAACTAAAACCAGCGGCATTTCAATTTCATTAAATAATTTAATTAATTTCTGCTTTTTCAACTCCGGCAATAATTTTTTAATTAAGCGATTGGTAAAATCAGCGTCCTCGCAGGAATAATTATATAATTTTTCAACCGCCACCTCGGCAAAGCTGATTTTCTCACGGCCCTTGCCCAACAAATCGTCTTTAGTTATTTTCTGATGGCTCAATTCGCTAAAAGTCACCGCGTCTAAATTATGCTGGCGGCTGCCGGGGTTTAAAAGATACGACGCCACCATAGAATCGGCGGCCACACCCTTAACCTTTATACCTAAACTAGCCATTACCTCAATATCAAATTTAATATTATGACCGTATTTTTTTATTTTCTCGTTTTCAAAGATGGGCTTTAATTTTTCCAGCCACAGATTATCTGCCTGATTATCGTTTTTATTATAATTAAACAAATCGCTTTTCACTTTTAACTTTTTGCTTTTTACTTCTAAATAATACGCTTCGCCGGCCTGCCAACTGAAACTTATGCCTAATAATTCGGCCGTTACCGGATTAAAATTAGCTGTTTCCGTATCAAAAGCAAACTCTTTTTGCGCTTGCAATTTTTTTAAAAATTTAGCAAATTTTTTATCGTTATCAATTAATTCATATTCAAATAATTCCAAATTTCTTTTAAACTTATCTATTCGCTCATAATCATCGCTTTTCGCTAAGCGCTTTTCCGCGCCTTGAGCTAAATCTTGGAGCCTTGGCAAAAGCGAACGAAAATCCAGCTCATTAAACAGCTTGGCTAACTTTTCCCGGTCAAACTGCCCGAAGCGCGCCTCGGTTAAATCGAACTCAATTTTAACGTCGCATTTTATGGTGGCCAGATCCTTGCTCATAAAAGCATTATCTTTATATTGAACAAGCAATCCGCGCACCCGGTCTCTGATTTTACCTGAATCTATATTTTTATAAACTCCATCCAAAGTTTTAAATTTTTGCAACAGTTCGGTAGCGGTTTTTTCACCAATACCTTTTACTCCGGGAATGTTGTCAGACGGATCGCCGCGCAAAGCCTTAAAATCAATCATTTGATCAGGCTCTAGCCCGTATCTTTCGCGAACCGCTTTCCCGTCGTAAACCATAGAGTCGGTTAAACCGCGCTTCATGGTAAAAACCTTGGTATGATCATTAATTAACTGCATGGTATCCATATCGCCGGTAACAATAATTTTCTCTACTTCGCCGTCAACTTTATTGGCTAAAGTACCGATTAAGTCATCGGCCTCAAAACCGGCCAATTCATAAATCGGGATATTAAAACTTCTGGCGATTTCCTTAACTCGGGGAATTTGCGCGTATAATTCGTCCGGCGCTTTTACCCGGGTGGCTTTATAATCCTTAAATTGCTCATGACGGAAAGTTTTTTCTTTTCTGTCTAAAGTCAAAGCCACGTACTCGGGCTTAAACTCGCGTAAAGCCTTGATTAATACGGCCGTAAAACCGTAAACCGCGTTGACGATTTCCCCTGTTTTAGTGGTTAAGGGCGGCAAAGCGTGAAAACTGCGATGGATCAGCGCGTTGCCGTCAATAATCATGAATTTTCCTTTTTTAGCTTGTTTTTCCATACTAATATTACATCACAAGAAAATAGATAAAGCAAATAAAATCACGGCTTTAAACCAGCCGTGAAATCGTAAATTATTATAAGTGGACTGATGGGGATTCGAACCCCAGACCCCCGCGTTGCAAACGCGGTGCTCTACCAGCTGAGCTATCAGCCCCTAAAATTATCGTGGCTGGTTATACCGTAAAATCGGCGATAATACCCATTCCATAAATCCGCCAATCAAATTAGTCATAATTAATGTGCCTATAAAAATAGCTATTAGGCCTAATAATTTATAACCCAGCCTTGAACCGCCCTCGCTGCCGAGCTTGCGCTCAAAAAATTCTATTCTGCCGAAAGCATTTAGCATGGCCTCTGATTTAATTACAATTAAAGCGCCGATCGCCAAAATAATAAAACCAAGCAAAATATGCATAATCTTATATAATCAAATAAAAAATTTATGGCCGTAGAGCTTTGCTCGCTATAAATTTTTTATTTGATACCTTATATTTTTTGAAAATATTATTTATCCCCGGAGGGGGAAAACTTTTTTTGAAAAAGTTTTTAAAGTTTTATTTTAAATAATTCAACGGATTATACTTTATGCCATTAATAATATATTCAAAATGCAAATGCGGTCCGGTTGAATTGCCGGTTGAACCCATTAAACCGATAACTTCGCCTTTCTTAACGGCTTCGCCTTTCTTAACATAGAATTTTGACAAATGGCCATAGCGCGACTTTCTGCCTCCGCCGTGATCAACCACAATCTGGTTGCCATAACCAGTACCCCAACCGGCTACTTCAACTACGCCGGTGTCACAGGCATAAATCGGCGTACCGGTCTTATTGGCTATATCTACGGCATGATGCCTCCAGGAAAAATATTGCGTAATTCGCGCCCCAACCGTTGGCCAGGCCAATTTATTGCTGGCCGTTGACCTAAGATCTTGCGGCTTAAGCAAATCTTTAATAAGAGAAACGGCGGAAGTGTTGCCGGACGATCGGCTTGAAGCGTAATAAGTTTTTTTGCCTCCGGGAATAATTAATTTTTGGCCGACAGACAGCATCTCCGCGCTGGCTAATTTATTAGTTTCCAAAATCGTATTAGCTTCTACCCCGTATTTGGAAGCAACTGTGCCCAAAGTATCGCCGCGCACGACTTTATGGGCTATTCCGCTCATCGGCAAAATCGCCAATTTATTGCCCGGCCTGATTAAACTATAGGCGTTAAGATCATTTTCCCATAAAATAGTGTTGACGCTAACCCCAAAACTGGCGGCAATAGTGCTAACCGAGTCGCCGGCCTGCACTATATAATCAACAATCCCTTCCCTCGGGCGCACCGTCTTGCTGGTAGCCGCTAAGTCCGGCTTTCTGATAGCATCGCCGCCCTGCGTTAAATCTTCAGTATCAAAAACGCCGTCTTCCGGCACCGTCATCTCGGCCATGGGCTGGGGCTTAAAAGCCGTTAAATTATCTAAATAAGTCTGCTGCACCGGAGTGATGGCCGCCTGCTCGTCAAAATATTCCTCTATCAACTCATCATTTTCGCCGAATTCGCTTGATATTATTTCTGATAAAAAAGTTTTTCCGGCGACTTCATCCGGCGCCACCGCTTGGGTTTTTTGCGTCAAATTAAAAACAATAAAAAATATAGTTAAAGCGCCGACAACTACATGAATCAATTTTTGATTAACAAAAAAGGCCGATGATTTATTTTTAATTTTGTCAGCCAGACCAAGCCGTTTTATGGTTGAAAAATAAAACAGATATAATCTAACCAACACTTTATAAAATATAAATCTTAAAACAGCTAAAACCGGCTTAAAGGCCAGATTAACAAAAAAAGCGGTTAATAACCTCTTTAAAAATATCAATAAATTTATTAAAAATATCAGCGAATTTACTGATATTTTCTTAAAATTTCTAGTGATATAATTGCTAATTAAAATAAATTAAATAACACCATTATACTAACATTTAAACCGTTTTTAGTCAATCGCCGAACGCAAAAAAGAAGGCCTGGTTCTTTGCCTTCTTTTTATAAATAATAATCGTTATTTTTACACCTTTATCACCACCGGTAAAACCATGGGCCGGCGCTTAGTCTGCGAGAATAAAAATTGGCCGACATCATTTCTGATTTTATTTTTAACATAATCATCATCCGCCGGCGTGCGCGGATTATGGTCTTTAACGATTTTTTTGACTTTCATCCTGGTTTTTTGGATTAATTCTTTATTTTCTTTCATGTAAACAAATCCGCGCGAAATAATATCCGGGTTGCCGATAGTATCGCCGGTCTTAACGTCAATCGTGGCGATAATCACAATCATGCCGTCTTCGGCCATAACTCGGCGATCGCGCAAGACGATATTGGAAACATCGCCCACGCCTAAGCCGTCAACCATAACATAATCAGTTAAAACTTTATCTTTAGTAAGTTTGCCTAAGACTTCGCCGCCAATCGCTTTATGAAATTCAATAATCTGGCCGTTATCAGCCACGAATATTTTATCTTTGGGAATTCCAACCTGCTCAGCCAATTCAGCGTGAGCACGCAACATATAATGATTGCCCTCAATCGGCATAAAATATTCAGGTTTAATCAAGCGCATCATTAACTTTAAATCTTCTTGCTTAGCATGGCCGCCGGCATGCACATCCATCATTTCATAGTTAATTACCTTGGCCCCCTGCCGAACCATCATATCCATTAAAGTCTGGATGCTTCTTTCATTCCCCGGAATAACCGAGGAAGAAAAAATTACCGTATCTCCGGCTTTTAAATTTATGCTGCGATGTTCATTATTGACTACGCGCGTTAAAAAAGCATTGCTTTCGCCCTGCGCGCCCGTGCCAATAATAATAACTTTATTGCCGGGCAAACGGTCTAATTCGCGATCTTCCACTAAAATTTTTGGATTAAACTTAAGATAACCGATTTGATGGGCTATTTCCACGTTATCATTCATGCTTCTGCCCTGCAGGCTTATCCGGCGGCCGAATTTTTCCGCCAAATCAAAAAGTTTTTGCACGCGGCTTAACTGCGAAGCAAAAGTGCCGATGATTATCCGGCCCTCAAGTTTCTCAAAAATTTTTCCCATTTCATCGCCGATGGAAGATTCGGAAATTTGATAGCCGGGATGCGTGGAATCGGTTGAATCTGACAGCAAAAGCAAAACGCCCGCGCCGCCAATTTGCGCGATGCGGTTTAGATCCGCCGGCTTATCGTTGACCGGTGAATAATCTATCTTAAAATCTCCGGAATGAATAACCGTGCCTAAGGGCGTATGAATAATAATGGCAAAACAATCAGGAATGGAATGATTTACCCTTAAAATTTCCACGCGAAAATTCTTGCCCAGCTGCAACTTTGAATCTTCATTTATTTCTTGGATATTCAGTTTAGGGCATTTACCGAATTCCTCAATTCTCTTTTTGACTATGCCGGCGGTTAATTTGCCCATAAACATATTCGGGTTGCCTAACCTGCCCATCAAATGAGGAATACCGCCAATATGATCCATGTGAGCATGGGTAATGATTACGCCTTTTATCCAGTCCTTTTTATTATCTAGATAATCCACGTTAGGAATAATGTAGTCAATGCCCGGCATATCTTCTTCCGGAAACTGCATGCCCATGTCAACAATAATAATTTCTTTGTTATACTCAAACACGGTCATATTGCGGCCGACTTCTTCAAGCCCGCCCAAAACAATGACCTTCAATTTATTTTCCGCCGGCCCGAAAGCCGCGGTTTTTACTCCGGCGGAATCGAAGCGCCTAGGCGCTAAACCTGCGCCGGTTTTAGAGACAACCATTGGCTGTCTTCTATTTCTTGGTTTATATTTTGTAATCATATATTTGTTAATTGCCATTATAAAAATAGCAAAGTTTTTTAATAAATGTGCCGGAAAGAGGACTTGAAGCTCCTCGGTGCTTCCCTCGGGGCAGAAAAGGAAAGCGGGACACGGGATTGCTCATGTGGGGATAGAGAGACTCGAACTCTCACGGCATTTCTGCCACTAGCTCCTGAAGCTAGCGCGTCTACCAATTCCACCATATCCCCAGGTTGAAAAGTGGCGGGGTGTTATAACTTCTACCAAATAATTGTTTTGCCCGTATTTATATACCACTGGCCGACACCGCCGAAACGATCGCTCGGCAAAACAATGCTTTTAGTGCTGAAGCCTTTGATTTTTTTTGATTGAACGTAAGTATAATTAGGGCTATAGAGAAATATCGCCGGCTCATCTTCAACGATGATCTCTTGGAACTTTTTATATTTTTCCTGGCGTGCTTCTAGACCGGAACTTAAACGCCCGTCTTCCAATAATTTATCAACTTCTTTATTAGAATAATCGGCGATATTTAAACCGGACTGGCCGATCTGCGAAGAATGCCAAAAAGCATAAGGATCAGGATCGGCGCCGGTTATTTCTCCGTAAATTAAAGCGCTAAAATTTCTTGATTTAATAACATCAATTTGAATCTGATTGGCCGGCACTAAATTAACTTCAATTTTTATGTTGATGTCCCGCCAAAATTTAGCAATTAGTTTAGCCGCTTGGCCGTACTCCTGATTATTCACCGTAGTTAAAGTTACGGCTAGATAATTATTGTCTTTCATCAACCATTTGCCAGCGCCCATTTTTATTTTAGCTTCAGCTTGTTTTTTTACAACTTCATCTTTATCAGTTAAATCCGCCTTGGCTTTAGCAATATCTTCAGCTGTCAATTCTGTAATTTTCCAGCCGGCTTCAGCCAATAAACGGCTTGATGTCGCCGTATTATAGTCATATTTTTTAATCTCATTATTATAGGCAAAACTATTAGGCAATATCGGCCCGTCAATAACGCGAGCGTTTCCGGCCATAATTTCATCAACTAAATTATTTTTATCAATAGCATAAGCTAAAGCTTGGCGCACCTTTTTATCGGCTAAGGCCAGATTAGACTTCGCATTAAAAAATACGGCTGAAAGTTTCGGCAAATTAAGATTATAAAAATTTAAAGAATCTTGCGCTACCACTTGGTTTTTATTTTGCTCCGGCAAATAACTAATCCCTTCAATCAAATTATTGTTCAAAGCCGAAATAATTTCTTGTAAATTGCCAAAAAGTTTAAAGCTGATGGTATTAATATAAGCTTTCGAGCCGTAATAACTTTCATTGCGGGCTAAAATATAAGTTCTGATATTGCCGGATTTATCTTTTACCAATGATTTAAATTTATATCTACCTGATCCAACCGGTTTTAAATTTAATTCAGCCAAACTGGCTGAAATCGGTTCAATTTGCTGCCAAAGCTCTTGAGGCAGAATGCCAAAATTCAATAAATCCAAAAAGGCCGCGTAAGGCTCGGTTAAATTAAATTTAATGGTTTTATCGTCAACTTTAGCAACTTCCACGCCGGTAAAAACCGTTCGCGAAGGAGACTTATACTTAATATTTTTTATAGCTTCAAAAGTAAAGACTACGTCATCAACGGTTAAAGGGCTGCCATTATGCCAAACCGCGTCTGATCTAATTTTTATGGTGTAAATTTTACCGTCTTGGCTTACTTCATACGCCTCGGCTAAATCATTAACCAGCTCGGCATTAACATTTCTTTTAAACAATGAAGAATAAACTAACTCGGCGATATCACTGTCAAGATCGCTTGAGCCTGAATACAAAGGATTAATATATTTTATTGAGCCGATAGCGCCTTCAATGTAATCACCGCCCGCGACCGGAACAATTCGCAAATGCGTTTTATAAAATCTGGCGGCTAAAAATACCGAGCTAAAAATAATAATCACCAGACAAGCGCCGACTGCCAATCGCTCGACAGGACTTAAGTATTTTTTAATATACTTAAGCTGCTTAAAACTAGGCCACCTTGATTTAGCCAGAGAAAAAACTAATTTTTTATCCAATTCCGCCTGCGCTTGGCCGCGTTGAAAAATATTTTTGAAACCTTTAACCAAGCCGCCAAAATTAAAAACAAAATTTTTAACTTTGCTAAAAAATTGGACTATTTTGTCTCTTAATGAGTTCACTTTAAATAATGTTTGGCCGCTGATTGGCTTAACCGCTTCCAGCCGGCGGAACTATTTATGAATTAAAAATAACCTCCTTGAGTATAATAGACTTGTTGTTTGATAATTTAGCCCTTATACAATAAAATAACGGCTAAAGAGACCGATAAAAATAAAACGGCTAAAATTATAGTTGCGATGAATAATTTTTTTTCTACGCCTCTTTTAGTGCGATAAATATTCCCTGAACCGCCAAAAACACCAGACAATCCGGCCCCGCGATTCTGCGAAAGAATCGCCAGCATCAATAAAGCCGCTATGATAATTTGTACTATTTGTAAATTTCTCATTATTTTTTTATCTGTTCTAAAATTTTAGCCAAAGTATTTTTATGATTAACCGCTAAATCGGCTAAAATTTTTCTGTTTATTTCAATCTGATTAATTTTTAAAAGATGGATTAATTTTGAATACGACAAACCATGCTCTTTGGCGAAAGCGCTGATTTTTATCTGCCATAAGGCCCGATTATCCCGCTTTTTTAAGCGGCGATCAATATAAGAGCGAACCCCGGCCTTAACCACGGCTGTCGAGGCGGCGCGCATTAAATTCTTTCTGCCCCATTTATAGCCTTTGGCTTTTTTAAGTAAATTCCTTCTTTTTTTAAGATGTGTTATTGCTCTCTTAACTCTTGGCATAATTGTATGGCATTAATTGTTTAATTACTCTGGCTTCGGTATGGGAAATGGAAATATCTCGGCGCTTATTTCTTTTAACCTTGCCTGACTCGCGCGCGTTAAAATGATCTTGACCGGCCTTCCTCTTTAAAATCTTTTCATTTTTAGTTACTTTAAACCGTTTAGCAGTAGCTTTGTGGGTTTTTATTTTCGGCATATTTAATTTAATATCAAATAAAATTTTATGGCCGTAGAGCTTTGCTCGCTATAAAATTTTATTTGATACATTATATTTTTTGTTTATCCCCGTTAGGGGGAAAGTATTGAAAACTTTTTCTAAAAAAGTTTTCAAAGGCTTTTAAACAAAAAACAGGTGAAATACCTGATTTTCGTATTCTTGATTATTGCTTATTTATCAATATTATATTAAACCTTCCTCCCTGTTTTGTCAAGCCCTGCTCTATTTCCATATTTAAACCGGGCGTGGATTTCAACTGCTGATAAAATTTTTTCATAGTTTCCTCGGCCTTTTCCGGATGCTGGCGTTCCCGCCCTTTTAAGATTAATTCCAGCTTTAATTTATCGCCTCTTTCTAGAAACTTCTTGGCTTGTTCAAACCTAAAATCAAAATCATGCTGACTGATTCTAACCGACAGCCTGATGCCTTTTATTTCCACCTTTTTCTGCTTAACTTTTTGTTTTTGCGCCTCTTTCTCTTTTTTGTATTTAAATTGCCCGTAATCCATGATTTTAACTACCGGCGGCTGTATTTTAGGATTAACTTCAACTACATCCATGCCAGCCTGTTCGGCCATGACTAAGGCCTTGCCGATTGGCATTTCGCCGATGCTCTCGCCGTTTTCATCAATTACAAAAACCACCGGCACGCGGATTTGCTGATTAACCCGGAATCTTTTTTCCTCAAAGTCTGGTTTTGGCCTGCGATATACTCGACGCATTAGTAATTGATAAACTTAATTATACGCCAATTATATTATAAAATTGGCGAGAAGTCAATTTTAATAAACAAAAAACAAGGCTTTTAGCCATGCTTTTTGCGGTAAAGTCTGAGCGGGTAACGGGAATCGAACCCGTATATTCAGATTGGCAACCTGACGTACTAACCATTGTACTATACCCGCCTACGCTTCGCTTCGGCGGGCAAGCCCGCTTGGCAAAACTATAAGCAAAACATAAATTGCAAATTGTAAAATTATTCTCTGGTGCCCGGGGCGGGAATCGAACCCGCACGGAGTTGCCTCCGAGAGATTTTAAGTCTCTTGCGTATACCAGTTTCGCCACCCGGGCGTTAGCAGTGGAGATGAGGGGAATTGAACCCCTGTCTAATAAATTTCTTAAAACATATTTACAGATTAGATCGATTTGTTTTCTCGCTAACACCGTAAAAATCGAGCAAAATCGGCGCTAGCCAGCTTTAATTTTTTAAAATAACCGGCTAAAGCAACCGGCTATTCGATCCTAAAATATAACACCCGTATCCGGCGCCTAGGCAGCGGCCGGGCGGATGGTTGCGGCTATTAAGCGGCAACAGTTGCAAAGGCCGGCATTTTCCAAGAAAATGTCGCTTTGCTGAATAAGTTTTTGACGCTTATTTTGTTTACAGGCGCGGTTTAAAGTGGCGCCCCTGATGAGCACTTCTGAATGTTTTAAGAAAATTTTATTATCGACGCCTGGCATCCCCTCTTATTAAATTTTCTATCTTCTAAAACTTTGTTTTGTTAAGGTTCTAAGGCTTCTGTCAAGCTCGCGTTTTTTAATTACTTCGCGTTTATCAAACTTTTTTCTGCCTTTGCCGATCCCGAATTCAAGTTTAATAAAACTATGCTTAGTATATATTTTTATCGGCACCAATGTCAAGCCTTGTTCGTCTTTTTTCCCTAATAAATAGGCGATTTCTTTCTTTTTTAAAAGCAACTTTCTCGACCTGGTCGGGTCATAATCAGGCCTGGCACCGGCGAATTTATATAAAGGAATATGGGCGTTGATCAAATGAGCTTCGGGTAAATTTTTATTTTTGCTTTTTTTAAAAGTAACATAACCGCCCTTTAAGCTTACATGCCCGGTTTTAATGGACTTAACTTCATAGCCTAATAAGACCAAGCCGGCCTCATAAGTTTCTTGGATATCATAATCAAAATTGGCTCGTTTGTTAAAGGCTAGTACGGGCATAAATTTTAAATGTCATTTTGCTTGGCAATATTCCACTCTCTTAACTTCTCCACTACCTTTTTACCGGTCAAATTATTTTCTACATAATCATGATAAGCGTGGCTTTTAACCCGCTCAATTATGGTCTCATTGCCTTTATACTGCTTTAGAATATCGTCAATCGCTTTATGAATTTCTTCGTGGCTGACCGAAATTTTTTCCGCATTACCTATCTCTCTGATAACCAAAGATACCTTAACTCTTTTAACCGCGTCCGGCATTAATTCAAGCATTATCTGCTCGCGCGTTTTTTTTAAATGCATTAGATAATCTTCAAATTTCGCGCCCTGATTTTTAACGTTATATTCGAGCTCGGAAATCATAACCTCGGCTTCGTGCTTAATCAGAGTCTCGGGAATATCGCCGAATTTTGAAGCGCCAATAATTTTATCGAGCATGGTAGCTTCGCTCTTCTGCTTTTCTTTCTGTTCTTTTTCCGCCAGCAGGCTTTTTTTAATATTATTTTTTAATTCTTCGACACTTTTTAGGCCAAAGCCTTTAGCCATGTCTTCGTTTACTTCCGGCAAAATCCGGTTATAAACTTCTTTAACAGTTACTTTAAATTCAGCCATTTTACCGGCTAAATTTTTATCATGATAATCGGCCGGATAAGGCAGGCTGAATTCTCTCGTGTCGCCTTTTTTCGCGCCAACTATTTTTTTATCAAAGCCGGGAATAATATAATTCTTACCGACAATTAAGCCGGCGCCTTTGCCCTGGCCGCCTTCAACCGGCACTTTATCTATAAATATTCCGATATCCATAATCACCCGGTCGCCGTCCTTAATTTCTAATTCAGATATTACTTCGCTGGCGCGCATCTCGCGCAATTCGGAAATTAGCTTTTCCGCTTCTTCATCTTTTATTTCGGATTTAACCTCTTTAATCTTTAAATCTTTATAACTCCCGAGCTTAACTTCCGGCAGCATGGTTAAAACCATTTTATATTCCATGGGATTGTCCGGCGCTAATTTAGTGATATTAACCTGCGGCTGGCCGACGATTTGGCCGGTAACGTTTTCTTTAATAACTTTATCCAAAGTTTTATCAATGGCGATGCGCGCGCCTTCTTCTAAAATCGTCATTTCGCCGATTTTATTTTTTAAAATTTCATAGGGCGCCTTGCCCGGGCGAAAGCCTTCAATTTTCACATCAAGCGAAACTTTTTCCGCGCCGCGCAAAACATACGGCTTAAATTCTTCGGCCGTAAGTTCAACCGTCAATTCTATTTGCGATTTACCTAGGTCTTTTTTTCCTATTTTCATATTGACTAATTATTAAATTAATGATAAATATTATTATTGGCTTTTATGTTCATTTTATATCTAACAAGGGGAGGATATTATGAAAAAACTAGGAGTAGAAATTGATGTAAATCAGTTAAAACATGGGCAGAAGGTAAAAATATACTTAACTGGCGTGAGAAAAGGTGAAACTATAGTATATCAAACTTTTAGCATTGAGGTAGCAAATCTCTTCCGTGATTTGTTGAATCATCTTAGAATTTCACAGATTCTTAATGATCGTTGTAAGCACAAAGCCGGTTATACTAAAGGAATTTGCTGCCATGAACACATTAGTCAAAATGGAGAATTGCGTAAACTTGAAGCACGTGCGGAAAAAATTCTTCCCGGAAAAATCGGCTTGCCGGTTCTTTGCCCTGACTGGTGGAAAAAATTAGGTTTTAAAATATCTACTTTTAACATTATTATTTCCTAACTTGCCCCACTATCAAGCTCTAAATTATTTTATCATTAAGATAGAATAAGGCGGAGCTTCTTTTTTTATTATAAATAATAAAACTTTTCAAAATCACCCAGGGGGTTCGGGGAGTGGAGTTGGCGCCATTGCTTACAGTATGAAGATAAATCAACGTGATAGCCAATCGGAACTCCCCGAGACTTTTTGCTTACTTTTTAGTCATAAAAAGTAAGGCCTAGTGAAGCATCACGAATGTAAAATTAAAAAAAGTATACGACAATATTTAGATGTTTTACTAAAGAACCAGAGATTGCTTCGCTCACTCTGTTCGCTCGCAATGACAATACGAATTCTGGATTCCCGCTTTCGCGGGAATGACAAATTTTAGTTGTTCGGCTGGGGAAAATTGTTTTTATCGCGCATACGAAATTGTAGCGTTTTTGAAAAATTTAATTTTTCAAAAACGCACAAATTTCATCCAAGCAGGAAAAATAATTTTCCCCAGCCGAGCTTATTTCAAATTATATTAACAACCCTACAATCAATAACGCCACAATATTCAATATCTTTATCATTGGGTTAATCGCCGGACCAGCCGTATCTTTATAAGGATCGCCGACCGTATCGCCGGTTACGGCCGCTTTATGCGCCTCCGAACCCTTGCCGCCGAAATTCCCGTCTTCAATATATTTTTTGGCATTATCCCAGGCCCCGCCGCCCGAAGTCATGGAAATGGCCATAAAAATTCCCGTAACGATTGAACCGACCAGCAAGCCGCCTAAAGCTTCAACGCCTAAAATAAACCCGACTAAAATCGGCGCGGCCACCGGAATTAAAGCTGGCACAATCATCTCGCCAATCGCGGCCTTAGTAACGATATCAACAGTCCGGCCATAATCAGGCTTTTCCGTGCCTAACATAATGCCCGGCTTTTCTCTGAATTGATTGCGCACTTCTTCTACTACCGAGCCGGCCGCCCGGCCCACGGCTTGCATGGCTAAAGCGCCGAAATAATATGGCAATAATCCGCCTAAAAATAAACCGGCTAAAACTTTCGGGTCATTAATTAAAAATTGATAGGTATCCGGAATACTATGAGTGAAATCAGCGAATAATACTAAAGCGGCTAAAGCGGCCGAACCGATAGCATAGCCTTTGGTTACGGCCTTAGTCGTATTGCCGACCGCGTCTAGAGGATCGGTTACCGCGCGTACGTCGTCGCCCATCTCGGCCATCTCGGCAATACCGCCGGCGTTATCAGTAATCGGGCCGTAAGAATCAATAGTGACGATTATCCCGGCCATGGATAACATAGCCATAACCGCGATCGCCACGCCATAAAGCCCGGCTAAACTGTAAGCGCTTAAAATAGCGGCTACAAGCACTATCATGGGCAATACCGTTGATTTCATAGAGACGGCTAGACCGGCAATAATATTCGTGCCATGTCCGGTCTTAGAAGCTTCGGCGATTGATTTTACCGGCGCGTAGCTTTTTGAAGTATAATATTCGGTAATTACCACCATGGCCGCGGTTACCGCCAAACCGACCAGCGAGGCTAAATATAAACTCATAACGCTGTAAGTTCCGTTGTCCGCCATCAGCCAATTGGTTATGGGATAAAAGGCCAGACCGGCTAAAACTCCAGCCACGATCAAGCCTTTATATAAAGCGTTCATGATATTCTGGCTTCTGCCTAATTTTATAAAAAAACTGCCGATGATTGAAGTGATAATGGAAACCGCGCCGATAACCAAAGGATAAAGCACCGCATTATCAAAACCGACGAATAAAAGCGACCCTAAAATCATAGTAGCGATGCAAGTTACGACATAAGTTTCAAATAAATCAGCCGCCATGCCGGCGCAGTCGCCCACGTTATCGCCCACGTTGTCGGCGATAACCGCCGGATTGCGCGGATCATCTTCCGGAATGCCAGCTTCAACTTTTCCGACTAAATCAGCGCCCACGTCCGCGGCTTTGGTAAAAATTCCGCCGCCGAGCCGAGCAAAAATAGAAATTAAAGATCCGCCAAAACCCAAGCCGATTAAAGCATGAGTGTCTTTGGTTACAAAATAAAAACCGGCTGTGCCGAGTAAAGCCAAGCCGACGACTAGCATGCCAGTAACATTACCGCCTTGAACCGCTACGTTTAAAGCTTTGGCTAAACCGCTTCTGGCCGCTTCAGCCGTTCTAACGTTGGCGCGCACGGAAATATTCATGCCGATATAGCCGGTTAAAGCCGATAAAAAAGCGCCGAGTAAAAAAGCTAAGGCCATGGTCCAGCCCAATTTAGGAATAAAACCGATAATTAAAAAAATAACAACCGCGACCGCCGCGATAGTTTTATATTGGCGGTTTAAATACGCCTTGGCTCCGTCCTGGATGGCTTTAGCGATAAACTGCATTTTCTCATTGCCAGCCGGCAAACGCAAAACCAATTTAATTAAAATGGCTCCGTAGATGATGGCGAGCAAAGAGCTGCCGAGGATTAACAAAGTAACTAATGACATAGAGTTTTCTTATTGTCATTGCGAGGAGCTTTCAAGCGACGAAGCAATCTCACGCACGTGGCGCTTAACTTTAGATTGCTTCGCTCCACTATGTTGCGCTCGCAATGATATTATTATTGTTAATTTATTTTTTTGATTTTTTAGTTTTTTTAACTTTCTTTTCAGCTTTTTCTTCCGGCTTCTCTTTCGCCACCGGTTTCTCAGTTTCAGCTTCAGCTGCTATTTCTACGGCCGCTTCCGATTGAACCGCATCTTCAACTTTTATCTCTTCAGCTTTAATCTTCTCGGCCTTTTCGCCGACAATGTCCAATTTACAGCCGGTTAAGCGAGCGGCCAGCCTAACGTTTTGTCCCTCCCGGCCAATAGCTAAAGACAGCTGGTCTTCGGCCACTTTAACCACGGCTTTCTTTTCATCTTGATTAATTTCCACGCTTAAAATCTTAGCCGGAGCTAGGGCATGGCCGATAAATTTAGCCAAATCTTCATCATATTCAATAATATCAATTTTTTCTCCGCCTAACTCGCTGATAATGGTTTGAATTCTTGAACCTCTTTGCCCGACGCAAGAACCGATTGGGTCAACGTTTTCGCTGGTGGCCGAAACCGCCACCTTAGAGCGGCTGCCGGCTTCGCGCGCCACGGCCTTTATCTCAACCAGCCCGTTAGAGACTTCCGGTATTTCCAAATAAAATACTTTTTTTAAAATTTCGTCCGAAGTGCGGGATAAAAGAATTTCCGGTCCCCTGGGCGTAATGCTTACTTGCTTGACATAAACTTTTATCCGATCGCCCGGACGGTATCTTTCGTTCATGATCTGCTCCTCCGCCGGTAAAACGCCGACGGCTTTATCTAAATCAACCAAAACGATTCTGCCTTCCCGCCTTTGCACCACTCCGGCCACGACTTCATGCTCTTTATTTTTAAATTCAGAAAAAATCATTTCGCGTTCAGCCTCTCTTAGTTTTTGAATAATTACTTGCTTGGCGGTCTGCGCGGCCATGCGGCCGTAATCGGCCGGAATTTCCAGCTTAGTTTTTATAACATCGCCGATTTTAGCGGTTTTTTTAATTTCCTTCGCGTCTTTGATCTGTAATTCAGTTTTAGGATTGAATTTTCTAACCTCTTCCTCGGGTATTTCCTGAATAACTTCCTCTGTTTTCACTTCCGCGTTTTCTTTATCAGTTTTTATTTTTGATTTTTGACTTTTAGGTTCCTCGTCCATTGCAGTTTCATCAACAACGATTTCTTCCGGCATATCTTCCACCACGGTTTTAACGTCATAAACTTTGGATTTGCCGGTTTCCGGATCAAATTCAACCTTAATATTCTGGTTCTTTTCGCCAAAATCCTTGCGATAAGCCGCGGCCAAAGCCGACTCAATCGTTTCCACGACCGCTTCGTAGCTCAAGTTCTTTTCTTCGCAAATTTGCTTCATGGCGTTGGTTATGTCTGACATAATATTTTATTTAAAAATTATAAGTAAAATAAAAGGCTAGTTTGAATTTAATCAACTAGCCTTAGTATCTATATACTAGCATTGCTCAACATAAAAGTCAACCAGCAAATTCACCCCCTTTATCAAAGGGGGTTAGGGGGATTTTATTATTATTTATTTTCCCAATATGCTTCCGCCTCATCTTCCATGGTTTTAAGCCTGGTGTAATAATCCGCGAATTCATTCAAATGCGCCCAGGCGATTTTACCCGTGATAACTAAATCATCATCGGTCACATTGGTAACAGGGTCTACCAAGCCATGTTCCAATTCAACATGCAAGCCCTGCTTAAATTGTTCTAGATCCACTTTATTCCAATCAATCCCGATTTCATCTCCGACCTTTTTAGCTTCTTCGGTTGTAAAAAATTTTTTGTTACTCATAATTTTTTATAATTTATTATTAAAATTTCCCCGCCAGCTGCCCGCAGGCGGCTTTGATATCCTGGCCGAAACGGTAGCGTTCGGTTACTTCTACGCCTTGCTTATTTAAGGCCAATTTAAAATCTTTAATTCTCTTGGCCGGCGACGGCTTAAATTCATCGGTCGGATTATAAGCGATTAAATTCACGAAGTATAACGGCCGATCTATTTTTTTTAATAAAAGCGCTAGCTCTTGAGCCTGCTCTTTATCATCATTAAATTTATCAATCATTAAATATTCAATCATAACCCGGCGGCCGGTTTGTTTTAAATAATTGTTTAATTCTTCAATAATCGCGTCAAGCGAATATTTTTTATTGGCCGGGATAAGCTGTTCGCGCAAATCATCGTTAGGCGCGTGAAGCGATATCGCCAAATTAACTTGTAGCGGCTGCGCAGCCAACTTTTTAATGCCGGTAGCTACGCCGATAGTGGAAATGGAAATATGGCGCGCACCGATATTAAGGCCGTCTTTACCGTTTAAAATTTTAATCGCGTCTAAAACATTATCATAATTTAAAAACGGTTCGCCCATGCCCATAAAAACTATATTGTTAATCTGCCGGCCTTCTTTTTTTAATAAGCGCGCGAAATAAACAGCCTGCTCTATTATCTCCGCGTCGGTTAAATTTCTTTTAAAGCCCATTTTCCCCGTAGCGCAAAATAAGCAGCCGAGCGGACAGCCAACTTGAGAAGACAAACAAACCGTGTTGCGCCCGGCGCCATGCTCAAGTAATACGGTTTCAATTTTTAAGCCGTCTTCTAAACTAATTAAAGCCTTAATAGAATTGCCTTCACGGCTAACTAAATTTTCCGCTTCAATCTCTAGCGGGCATTCTTGATTTAATTTTTTTCTTAGCGCCAGAGGAAAATTAGTGGCTTGATTCCAATTGCTTATTAAGTCAACAAAAATCGCCTGTCTGGCTTGCTTTAATCTAAATTTCGGCTCCTGACTTAAAATATTTTCCAATTTTTCTAAATTCATATAAAAAAACAAAATAATTATGCTTATCGAGCGCCTATCTTTTTTACGGCTGCAAAATATCCTCGGTTCGGCCGTTAACCGATATAATAACCTCTTTAACCGTAGAAAATTGTTTTAAGGTTTCGCTGATTTGCGCCCGAATGGCGCCGACGCGGCATGATCCACCCATGCCCTTTTCCATAGTTTCATCAAAATCAACTTTAGCGACTCCGCCGGCAATAGTCAATTCTTGGATTTTAACGCCCGGGTTAATACTGGTGTAAAAGCCCTGGGATATTTCTTGCCCGCTCGGACCTTTTAAAAGCTCTTCAAGCGCCGCCTTAGCGGTCGCTACGGTTTTAGCGGCCTGGCGCTCCACGGCAAAAACTTTAGCGCAAGTTATCTCTTTATCTAAATTATTATTGCTAAAAAAGGCTTTGACTGCCATAATTTCGCTAGGGCTGATTAAAACCGGCATCTCTATTTTTTTATCATTTTCCGGCAAACCGGACGGATTATCCTTTTTTAAAACCAACATGCCCGTAGTCGTGGCCGCTGCCTGGTAATTTATTTCTCCTTTAAACAGCACGAAATTCTCGGTCATCCAGTCGCTTTGCGCCTGCACGTAGCTTTGGCCTAATATTTTCCCCTGGTCATCAATAAGCTCAATCGGAAAACTGGCTTCAAAAAACCAATTGCCTCTGGCCTGCCCCTCTACGGCCAAGGGACTGCTAACCGTCTGGTTCGCTTGCGGCATTGTTACTAAAACTTCGTCCGGCTGTTTCTTGTCGCCGCAAGGCGTAGCTGGCTCGGACGCGCTCGGGTTGCCGTGTTTAACCCAGCCGCCGTTTTGGCAAAGCCAAATGTCTTCATCACCACTTAATAGTCTTACGCCTAAAATTACAACGGCTAATAAAAAAACGGCGATTACAATTTTCCAAACTAATTTTATTTTAAGAAACTCCATAAATTTAAACCGGTTAATTTATTAAATTTTCTATTTAAAAGTTCGCCCGAAGCTTCTAAAATCGCGCACTCGCAGGCGAAAATAATTGAACCTTTTTCCAAGTGTCCGCCGTAAACTCGACCGGCTCTGTCGGACACGGTTAAATGGGCATGAATAAACGGCTGGCTGTCTTTAAGCGATATATTGCCAAGACAAGATAAAATTTCCAAAGGCTTATTCACGCTTTCAGCTAAATACTTTTTATTAGCCTGATCATAAAAGCCCAGTTTAGCGTTTTTTAAAGCGCCGACAGCGAAAATTAACCCGGCCTTGATATTATTTTCTAAACAATAGCCGGAGATGGCGCTGTGCAAATCATCGCCGTTTTTAATCTCCAGCCAAATTAATTTTTTGATCTTTTGCCTTTTAATTTTCATAAATTATGATTTTTTATAATTAGCAATTTTAACAGCTTGCCGGTATCTAAAACTTGAAGGCGTTCTAAAGCCCGGATTGCCGCGTCGGCCGCCGACTTTTGCTCGCGCTTGTGATTTCATATTATTTTATATTGCTCTAACCGCTTGGGCTAAATTTGGAAAATTTTCGTGCGAGGACTGTTTGAGCCAGCCATGGGCTGACGAGTTCCGCAGTAGAAAATTTTATAAATTTAGCCCAAGCCTAGGCTGTTGTAAATATTATAATATTATTTTTTGTTTTCCTCTTCGTTTTTGCCGAAAAATCTGGTTAAATAAACAGTAACAATTACTACCAAGATAGTAATAACAATGGCATAAATAAATTTAACCAAGATTGAATCTTTATCAACGGCAAAAAAACTTTTAATTAAAGATTGAATAGCCTCATTCCAGGCCAAGCCGGCGACTAGCCCGAAAGCCGTAAGAATAAAGCCTAAAGTTTTTTCTTTGACTTCGCGCGAAATTTTTGAACTTTCTGTTTTAATTTTTTCAAAATGATTGTTGCTGTTTTCCATATTTTTTATCTTTAAATAATTTTATAATAACGGCAAAAGCCAAAATCAAAAAAGTCAGCCAAAATAGGCCTAAGGCGAATCCAACCATAACGTCGCTAAAATAATGCACTTTCAGATAAACCCTTGAGAAACCGACTAACATTATTAAAAATAAATTGCTGAAAATAAATAAATATTTTAACAATTTATTTTTTATTTTTTCGTAAAACAAAAACATTATTAAAGAAAAAAATATTATAGCCATGAGCGAATGCTGGCTGGGGAAACTGAAGCTAGTTTCTAAAACTAGGCCGCCGGCCGGCCTTGAACGGCCGATTAACTGCTTAAAAATCGCGCCTAAAACTAGACCGCCGGCCGAACTCATAAAAATTAAAGCGGCTTTATGCCAATTTTTTTTCATGAAAAAATAAACAGCCGCGAGCATGGCTATGGCCAATAAAACTTCCGGGCTTAAAGCATTGGTTATAAAAATCATCAGCTTATTTAACCATGGCTGATGAATTGAAGCTATATTTTGCGTAAGCCAAAGATCAAAATGATAGGTTGCTTCTTTGTCAAAATAATCTTCAACCATCTTGGAAAAAACATAAATTGACATGGCGTTCAGGGCTAAATACAAACTATGCTTTCTGACAAAAATCTGCCTTCTCTTATTAAGCGTCCGATAAGCAAAAAATATTAAAATAATTAAAATTATGGCGGCTAAAACTATCCGGCCGAAATATTTGGCCGCGCCTTCAAAGCCTTGGCCCATAAGATAACCTAAAAGAACGGATAAAACCGCCCAGCTAGCGCCGCCGACGATAGAATAAAAAATAAATTTAGGAAATTTTATTTTGTAAATGCCGGCTAAAAAAGCCGCTAAAGCCCTGGTAAACGGGCTAAACCGTCCGATAATCAAAGCTTTACCCGTATGTTCGGCCACCAATTTTTTAGTATTCTTATATTTCTCCTCATTTAAAAAAAAGTATTTGCCGTAGCGGATAACAAAATCATAGCCGAATTTACGGCCAATATAGTAAGCTAGCAAATCGCCGACAACCACGCCAACGGCCGCCGCGGCCATAACCGCTTCTAGCCTAAATACTCCGAGTTTGGCCAAAAGTCCTCCTAATATAATTATCGTATGGCCGGGAATAAAAGTGCCGAAAATCGGTAAAGCCTCGGCGATAGCCGCAAGAAATATAATAATATAGCCCCAATGGTCAAGCAGGGGCAAGGGCAAATTCAATAAAAAATCATTGATATTAAACATGAATATAATATAACATTTAAATCAATAAATGAAAAATCTAAAAAACAACGCCGCTCGGACGTTGTTTTATCTTAATTATTGCTCTTAAAAAATTTATTTTATTTTACAAACCGCCTTTAAAGCCGTTATATCGTCGGCCGTTATTTTTTCATTGCCGCTTTCGTTTAATCTATACATAACCGCATGGGGATTATCCAGATGATCAATTCCTAAGGCATGGCCAAGCTCATGAGCTAAAACTCTAACTAACAACTCTTGATTATCAAACTGATAAATATCTATTCTTTCACCGGTTTCATCTTTAACATATCGGCCTTCCTGAAATTCGCCCGAAGCGCTGGCGCCAATAGTATTATAATCGCCCACGGTTAAATTCAATTCGCGAATCAACCTATTTATAACGCTGGCCACGGCGTTAATATCGTCAACCGTTTTATTAAGCGCAGTTTGCTTTTGCTTGATTGATTCTACCAGCTTATTTAAATCTTTTCTTTCTTGCTCTAAAATATCGTATTCGGCCGCGCTTGCTCCGCCGCGCTTATTAGCCGCCTTAACTTCGTCTTCGTAGTTAGCCTTTTGCTCATCATAATATTTAACAATATTATCAAGCTCGGTTTTTTGCGCGTTATAAGTTTTTTCAAAAGCGTTATATTTAACTTTTAAAACTTCATAACTGGCTTGATCGTTATTAATGTTAAGGCCTAATTTTTTTAACTTATCGGTCGCTTCTTGGCGCGAGTCATAAATCAAATTAATTTTTAAACCTGCCTGTCCGGTAGGCAGGGCGCCGTTCTCCGCGTAAGTAAATAAATTTTTGTTGATGGGTGTTTGCCAAATTTGCGCCGCCTGATCGATGGCTTTTAAAAAATCGGACTGGCTCAAGCCGAATTTAGAATCAAAATCGCCGAGCGAATATTCAATCGGTTTATCGCAAGGATTAATTATCTTAGTTAAATTTTTTTCGGCCAGCTTTAAATCGTCTTCAAAATAAAACACCAAACCGATAATTAAAGCGGCGGAAAAAACTATTGTAATTATTCTATAAAATATTTTCATAAAACTCACCGTTATATGAATCTATACCTCTATTTTACGCCAACATTGAATAATCGTAAACTGCCCGAGACCTAAACTTTGCCTAAATCCAAATCATCATCAAACTTTATCTGTTTGACGAAATCAGGCATATGGCTAACCATAATCATGGCGCCGGCGTATTCATTAATCGCCTTGGCGATTATGGGCAGATGGCGAAAATTAATATGATTGGTCGGCTCATCTAAAATTAATAGTCCGGGCTGCATAAGCGTAAGGCGCGCGAAAGATAATAACCCCTTTTGCCCTTCGGATAACTCACTTACTTTATGGCCCATTAAATCTCCGTGGATTAAGAATCCGGCCGCGACCGAACGCATGGCCTGCGTATCCGTGCCTTCATTCAGAGCACTCGCGAGCGAATCAAAAACCGTCTGATTAAAATCCAAATTGGAAAAATCCTGGCTGTAATAACCGACGCGCACCTTATCTAAAATTTTTGCCTGTTGGTTTTTCCCGGAAACGAGCGAACGCAAAAACGTGCTTTTGCCGACTCCATTCGGTCCGGTAACGAGCAAGTGTATTTTTTTACGAATTATTTTATCAACCTCTTTTATTATGGGCTGATGATTATGGATAACTTTTACGGCGCTGATTTTAACAATCTCGCCGGCGATATCTTGCGCCTTAATACTAAATTCCCTAATAGTTTTATCTTCCTGCCTGACGTCTACCATATCTTCTTCAAGCTCGGCGGTTTCGTCTTTAAGCTTTTTAGCCAGTTTGCGCATCTTGCCGCCCTTGTTGGCGAAAAAATTCACTTTTTCTTTGCGATCGATAATTAATTTTTTAAGCTGGGCGTTTTTTCTCCGCTCGCGCTCAACTCGCTTGGAAATTTCTTCAACTACCGAAAAATAATCGCCGACATACGTTTCGATTTTTTTGGTAAAAACATCAAGATAAATAACGCCTTCGGTAAAGCAATTTAAAAAATCCGCGTCATGGGAAATTACAATTACGGTTTTATCATACATAACTAAAAATTCAATTAAATGATCAATGCCGGCCTGATCTAAATTGTTAGTCGGTTCGTCAAGCAAAAGTATATCCGGATTTTGGATCAAGGCAAAAGCTAAAAGCAATCTGGCCTGCTGCCCGCCGGAAAGATCTCCGACTAGCCGATCGGTCGGAGCGTCTAAATTAACCGCTTCTAAAACTTTAGATATTTTACTGGCCAAATTTGGTTGTACTATTTCAAAAGCTTTGGCAAAATATTCTATGATTGTTAAAGAGAAATCTTCGCGCGCCATAACTTGCTTGGCCGTAGCGATAGTCGCGCCGTTAGTGATAGATACCCGGCCGGACTTAGGTTTTAATTCGCCCATAATTAAAGCGAACATTGAACTCTTGCCCGCGCCGTTTTGCCCCATTAATGTAATTTTAGCGCTTTTACGCACGCTAAAACCGGCTCCATCTAAAATCGGCTTATCATGCTCGTATTCAAAATTTACTTCGTCAAATCGCAAAATTACTTCTTCGGACATAAAATAATATGATAAATTTTGACGGATAGAATTTTTGATTTTGAGCGCATACGAAATTGTAGTATTTTTTTAAAAAAATACCCAAATTTCGTCTAAGTGAAAAATCAAAAAATCTATCCGTCAAACCAAAAAAATATAGTAAACAAAAAAGGCGTTTACTACGCCATTAATGTTAATATAACATATTATTTAAAAAAGTCTAGCTTAAAAAATCACGCTCTCCCCGGCCGCGTAGCCCGTGCTCCAGCAAATTTGCAAATTATAACCGCCGCTTGGCCCGTCTAAATCCAGTATTTCTCCGGCTAAAAATAAATTTTCATATAGCCGCGAGCGCATGGTTTTAGGATCAACTTCTTTAATATCAACTCCGCCGGCCGTAATCATGGCCTTATTAAAGCCTTTTAGCTCTTTAATTTCTAAAGAAAATTCTTTAAGCGCTTTTACCAAAGCTTGGCGTTCGGACTTAGTAATAATATTAACTTGTTTTAAGGCATTAACGCCGGCTAGTTTAATAATAACGGGCGCTAATTTCGGCGGTACCAAGCCGGTTAAATAATTTTTAAACATTTTATTATGCGCTTGGTGAAAATCATTTTGCAGTTTTTTTTCTAATTCAGCCGATTCCATCTCCGGCTTAAAATCAATTCTTAAAAAAGTCGGGGCCGGCAGTATCGCGCCGATGCGCTCGCTTAAATCAATAATCGCCGGACCGCTTATGCCGTCGGCCGTAAAAATAATTTCTCCCATGCGGCTAATAATTTTTTTATTATTTTGATAAAGGCTGATTCTAATATCTTTTAAGCTTAAGCCTTCTAAATTTTTAACGATTGGTTCTTTTACTATTACCGGCGTTAAGGCCGGCCTAGGCGTAATAATTTTATGGCCTAATTTTTCCAGCCACTCGAAGCCCGAGCCTGTTGAACCGGTCTCGGCGTACGACTTGCCGCCGGTTGAAATGATAAAATTTTTACTTAAAATTTCTTGGCCATTATTTAAAATAACGCTGGCAATTTTATTTTTAATAACTAAAATCTTTTTAACCTCGGCGCCAAATTTTATATCAATGCTGTTTTGCTTTAAATATTTAATTAGCGCGCTTCGCACATCAATCGCTTTATCGCTTAGCGGAAAAACACGGCCGCGGTCTTCTTCTTTTGTCGCCACGCCTAAATCGTTAAAAAACTTTATCGTATCTTCGGCGCCGAATTTATTAAACGCGGAAAATAAAAATTTATGATTTTTTCCATAAACGTTAATCATCTCTTTTTTATCGGCCAGTACATTAGTAATATTACAACGGCCATGCCCGGTCGCGAGCAGTTTAGCCCCGAGCTGATTATTTTTTTCGAGTAAAAGAACGCGCGCTCCCCGTTCGCCCGCGCGAGCGGCCGCCATCATGCCGGCCGGCCCGCCGCCGATTACTATTACATCATAAAGCATAATTATTTTTTAGAAGAATATTTTTTAGCCCAAACTCTGTCAATATAAACCAAGCGCCACCAAACCCGGCCTAAGAGAAATCCGCCAACCGCGCCTAAAATTAAAAGTAAAATTGAGAGCGCGGGCGGTAAAGCGCAATTGCCGTAAAAACGTACTGTTCTACCCTGGCTTAAAACAGAATTTAAATAATTAATTTCAATTACTGCATGAGCGATAAAACTTAAAAGCACGCCCAAAATAGTGGCGGCGAATAAATAAATCGCTTTTTTAAAATTGGTTGGATTGCCTGGTGCGTTAAAAAACATAATTTTATTTATTAAATTATATTATTATTTTACCATTTTACTTGCTAAAACACAAAAAAAATTTTATATTAACATCATGCAAACTCCAATTAGAAAACCTGGAAAATACACTCATCTAAAGCCTGATAGGCATCTAACCGAGGTCAAATACAGCGAGCTTAAAAATAAGCTGGACCGGCTTAAATTTAACCGTCCGCGGCTGGCGGAAGAAGTTAAAAAATACGCTTCAGACGGCGATTTTTCGGAAAACGCGGCTTACCAAATCGCCAAAGGCCGTTTAAGAGGCATGAACCAAAAAATTTTAGAAATAGAAGATCATCTAAAACTCGCCGTAATAATTAAGCCTGTTAAAAATAGCGGCCTAGTCCAACTAGGCTCAAGCGTAACCGTTGCTACCGGCGGAAAAGAAAAAACCTATTTAATACTAGGGTCGTCGGAAACTAACCCGCAAAGCGGCATTATCTCGCGCAATTCTCCGATCGGCTCGGCCCTAATCGGCGGAAAACTCGGCGAGCAGATAAAAATAAAACTGGCCGATAGAGTAGTTGAATATAAAATTATAAAAATAGAATAGCTTTAAAAAAAATAGACCTCGATTGGATAGATTCGAGGTCTTTTGGTTTTAATTTAGCACATCGTCAGCTGTTTTTCTTTTTTAAATTGTTAAATGACTGACAGTGCGTCGGACAAAATCTTTTTGACTTTTTCCAAACAGGCGATAAAGTCAGCTTTTTTATTACTCGGGTTTAAACCAGTGCATGTGGCAATTACTTTTTGAATGGCCGTTTCCATTTTATTCTCCCTCATAAGAATGCTGTCCAACTCTGTTTTTGCAGAACTCCGCAGTTCAGCTTTCGATTTAACCATGGCTTCGCTTGCAACAACAAGATCATCATATCTTTTGAGTAGATCTAAAAACTTCTGACCATCGGCCTTTTTGTTCTCTTCGACCGTCTTGAGTTGATTCTCCAGATCAATCACCTGTTTTTCATAAATGAAAAGCTCGCCCAATGTTTTGTCTAATAACTCATGCATGCCGGCCTGTAATGCAGCAACAGTCAACTCGGCAATAATTTGGCCGGGATTTTTCGTGTCGTCACGGATGGTGAAACGAATCTCCGGGATATCACCTAATTCCCTTTTTAAAATTTCCTCAATTTTTTTCAGTCGTTTTCTGTTCTCGTCATCTTTCATCTTTTCATCTCCTCTCGTTAAACGTTGCAAAAATTATACTGCTCTTAAATAGCGACCTTTATAAAATGTACGATTTTTAAACTTCAATAAAAATTATCATAATAATTGTTTTATGTCAATATAAAAAATCGCCCGGCATTTTACCGAGCGATTTTTATATTATCCGTCTAATATTTTAATCGCAAAAGCCCGCGAGCATGTCGGCGGGAAACTGATAATCTAATTTAATGCTTTCGCAATCAATACTGCCGTTGCCGTCATAAACCAACTCCCACATATTACCCTGCCTGGCCGCTAAAAATAATCCGCCTGCTCCCCCGGCCGGCAGGCCTTTGGCCGCGAAAGAAACTTTGCCGACCATATAGTCGGCGGATTTTTTTGTGGCCGTTACGGTAACGTCAGCCGCCGGCTTGTTATATTTCTGCGCCAGCCGATATTGGATTTCCTGCTCCGCGCCAGCGTAGCACGCTTCTTCCCAAATTCGCAAACATTTATTTTTAACTTCGCACCATTGATAGCCGGCCGGGCCGAGACAGCCATGCTCGTCTTTATCCCCGCCAATCAGCGGCTCCGCGTTATTTTCTTCTTGTTGGGGCGGAATTACCGCCGGAGTTTCACTAGTGCGTTTTGTTTCTCTGGTACAGCCGGTAATCGCCAATAATGGCAAAAAAACAGTTAAAATTAATAATTTTTTCATAATTTTAATATTTATTATTTATATATTAATATTAACATACGTAAACTTATTTGTTAATACGTATTTTTAAATATTTACTTAAATGTTAATTTAAATATTCTCCTGAATATTTTACTCTTTTCTAATTTTAGAGTAAAATAAAAATATTAATTCATATAATCTCGTCATTATCCAATTAACATTTCTAGGGGGGAGGATAATGCCATGGAAAAAAGTTATTTTGAAGGCCCAAGGGTGCGAAACGTTGTCCCAACAGGAAACAAATGCCCAGTATGCGAGAAAGGCGATGAAACTGAGTTCGAAGTGTTCGTTTGAGACCAATGGATAAAACGTTGCAGTTGCAACAACGATGATTGCATTGCCTAAAAACTAGGCGGCAAAACTTCCGGGGCGGTGTAGCCATGCTATCATCCGCCCCAATTTTTATAAAATAAAAACAACACCTTTTTAAAAGTGCTGTTCCTTTTTTGGGGTAGGTACTGGGAATCGAACCCAGATTTCTTGCACCACAAGCAAGAGTTCTAGCCGTTGAACTATACCCACCATGATAATATCTTATTTTACTTTCACATTTTTATTATGAACCAAATAATGGCAATTGCGACACAGCCAAACTAAATTATTAATCTTATAATTTTTTCTATTACAATCTTTATGATGTATAATTAGAACTCTTTTATCATCCAAGCCGCATAATTTACATTTTATTGGGATTTTACTCTCTTTCATAACGCGATAATAAGTGAATTCACCGCCTTGCCAATTTGAATGAAGTTTGCCAATATAATATTTATTTCTCCAAATAGTCTGGCATTTCTTGCTGCAAAAAAACTTCCCGCTCTTTGAAATTTTCAATGCCTTTGGCGTTTTCCATGTTTCCTGACCGCAAATTTCACAAAGAACATACTTACCTTTTCTTTGCCCTAAATATTTGCATTTTCTCGAACAGTATTTACCATAACCCAGTTTTAAATGGCTTGGTTTAATATAAAATTCTTTTTTACAAATTTTACATTTTGCTATAGGCATATACCATTAATAATATCAAAATTAACTCGCAATGTCAATGTACTGTCTTGTGGATTAAACTTATGTCCTACCATTGTACTATAGCCAGCCACCATGGTTTTTTTAAATAAAAGTTGCCTTGCGGCAACTTTTATAATATAACAGAATTTGCTAAAAAGTCAATGATTACACCATCGCCGTTACTTTCTTTTCTTTATATAATAACGCCAAGCTAAACTCACAGGCGCCGACTAAAGCTCCGGTATAAAATAAATCGCCGAGCAGGCTGTTCCTAAAAAAAGGAACGGCCATATAATAACTTTGTAGCAATCCGGCCGCGGTCTGCGGATAAAGAGAGCCGAACGCCCAGACCGCTCCGTTTGTCATTAAATAAAATATCACACTGCCTAAAATCGTACCGCCTAAAACCGTGCTTAATTTTTTGTTCCGCCTGACTAATAGGCCGATTAAACCCATAACCGTGAAACTTGAATAAACCGACAGCATAATCGGCCAGCCGTAAAAACCGATGAACAAATCGCTGAAAAACATGGCGGCTAAAGGCAGAATAAGCGCCCATTTCTTCGGAAGATATAATCCGGAAAAAATCGCGATTGCCCCGATTGGCGCGAAATTAGCCGGGTGGGGTAAAAACCTGGCCGCGATGCCTAAAATAATTAAAACTAACGCTGGCAGATACTTTTTCATAAAATTATATTTATAATTTAATTATAGCAGAAGCAACAGCAATTTCAACCCTAAAAAAATTCCGGCGATAATAGCGCCTGCGCCGGCAACATATAATGCTTTTTTAGCCACGGCATTAATTTTTTCTTTAGCTGTTACTTTAACGATAACGCCATTATTTTGAGCCTGAGCCTGAATTACATTATTAATCGTAGTTGACGCGGTTTTATTTTCTGCCATCTCCTGGCCTGATTTCTTACTAGCTATATTATTCACGACAACAGTCGGCTTTAGCGAGGTTATTTTCGCGGACAGCACTTTCGGCGTAACTTGCTTTACCGGCTTAACGGCAACGCTTATGGTTTTAACCGTTTCTGACCTGGCCTTTTCTTCGTTAGCTTCAGCCTGAAGCAAACTTTCCGTACTGCTGGCTGTAATTAAATCTTTAGGCGATGAGGTGGCTATATCTAACTTTTCTAAAGTTGAGGTGGCGATTTCATTTTCAACTACGTCAATATTATCAGCCGGCACTTCAGTCAGGCTCGGCGCGGCCAGTTTGGAAAAATTTTGCATAATATTAAGCCACGGCTTACCCTGCGCCGCCGGTATGGCGTAAGCGGTTGACCAGAGGCGATTAGCCTCATAGGCGTTTTCTTTTTCTAAACCGCCGTCAGCGCCCTGGCTTAAAGCTAAATAGCTTTCCGGCGTATTATTATTTTTTTGCCAGGCATCGCTAGATTCGCCTAAAGCCGCTAGAGCCTGCATAGCCCAAGCCGTGGCATAAGTGCTGCCAAAACCGCCGTCGGCGCCCTGGGCGTTCAATAAAAAATTTCTGGCTTTTTGCAAAGCCGGCGCAACGCCGCTTAAAGATGGCGCGGAGGCCAGAGCTTGTATGGCGGCGGCCGTTAAATCAGAACTGCCCCAGGAACCGTCGGCTTGCTGTTTAGCTATTATGAAATCCGCTGTTTTTTTTATTACTTCCTCGTCAGCCGCGTAACCGGCTTTGCTTAAAACCAACAGCGCGAAAATATCGTCATTATATAATGAAGCGTCGCCGAACTGCTGGCCGTCAAACAAATCAATTATTTTATTTATATAATTTGTTTTTACGCCGTTATAGGGATTGATATTTAAAGACATTAAAGCCATGGCGCGGCGCGAATAATCCGACGCTAAATTCATGCCGGCTAACGGATCAGGGTCGGCCAATAAATAATTTTTAATTTTTTGCGCGGCCGAACCATTGGAGTTGGCCGAGGCTAGAGCTATAGCCGCCCAATCGGATTGCAAAACAGCGCCGAAAGAGCCGTCAGAGCCTTGTTTAGCGATTAAAAAATCTATGGCCTTGCCTAAATCAACCTTTAAAGGCGGAACAACCGCGGAACCGCCGCCGGACGCAGGCGGTAAAATTATGCCGCCGCCGCTTGGCTGGTCTTGATCTTGGCTATTATTTTCTTCCTGTCTTGCCTGCGCCGTAATAGTAACTTCAGCGCTGTTAATATAACCGCTTTTTTTGCCATAAATTAAAATCGGCGCTGTCGTGGTAGCCGTATATTCATAAATTCCGCTTACATTTTCCAGCTCCTCGCCGCCGATCATTAAAGCGCTGGAAGCGGCTAAAGACCAAGCCGGATTCCAGCTGGCGTCTAAGCCAAACTGCTCCACCGTTATGGTAGAAGTGGCATTAACATAAGGCGAAGCATTATCCGTAGAAATTTTTAACGGATTGATATTATAGGTTAACAATAATTCTTCGCCGTTAGCCAGCATGTGTTTGTTCAGCGCCGTTAAGCCATATTCCAAGTCACTAAACCAAGCCCAATAGACTCCGTTGCCCGCGTCATTATTTACATAACCGCCAAGGGAATTTAAAAATATATCGTCGCCCCACCAGCCAAAGTCGCTTATTATCCCTGATTGCTCAACCGCGCACTTGGCATTAACCGAAGTAGTGCTGGCGCTAACGCTGTCGGCGCAAGCGATTACATCAATGCTTTGGTCATACAGGCTGGCGTCGTTGGTTTTTATTTGCAGCCTGATAGTCGTCGTGGCCGTATCGGCTTTAGCTATGTCAGTAAAAAACCAAAATGCTAACGCAAACGTAAAAATAAAATAACAAATTTTAAAAAGATTTTTCTTCATACTCATGCATCTGTCATCCCCGCGAAGGCGGGGATCCAGAAATATTTATATTAATCAAAATGATTTATTTTCATACTTCCATTCTATCGTGTCATTATTTTTTAATTCATAATTAGACACGCCGGTTTGCGCCGGCTGGCCATTAACATAATACAGCCAATTGGCTCCGGCCGGATTATTTTTCACGCCGTTAATTTCTTCCATAAAAAAACCCAAACCCGAATAATTTTTGCCGGAAAAATTGATTTTGTTTTCTTGATTTAATATATTCATTAAATCATAGACCGAACCGCCGAGCTTTACCGCGGCTTCATATTTTACTCCGCTGATTATCATTACTACTTTGATTTTTTCTTCGGTCGGCGCAATCACCGGCTTAGGCGCTTCGGTTTTTTCCGGCTTAACAACTTCTTCCAAAGCGGTAGGCGCTACCTCGTCCGGTCCGGTCACTGCCGGTTCAGTTCTCTTCTCAACCGCGCCGGCCTGCTCATTTACGACCGGCTCGCCTTTTTCTTCAGTTAAAAAAATTACTAAACCGCTAGCTAAGGCTATCAGCAAAAATAAAATAAAAATTATCGCTAAATATTTAGTTCTCATAAACAAAAACCCGCCTTTCGAGCGGGTATTATAAATTTAATAAAAAATTAAATCTATTTTCTTTGCTCGAAGAAAAATCGTGATATTAGCTGATTATCAGCATTCTGGCTTGTTCCACCATCACGGCGGACATTACAGCTGCGGCACAGCGCCTCGAATCGCACGAGGACTTTCCTGATATGATTAGTATAACTAATTACCTAAAAAATTCAACTAGTACGCCCAGTTGGAATCGGACCAACATATCCAGCTTAGAAGGCTGGTGTTCTATCCATTGAACTATGGGCGCTCGATTTAGACTAAAATTTAATTAAACAAATATCTCTTACGCAAGCGTTTACTCTAGCCTGCTTGTCCCCGGAGCATAAGCGCAGGGGGAACTATGGGAGCATAAAATAACCATAAAATAAAATTGCCAATTTTCAGCAATACCAAAATACTACCGATTTAAACATGATTTGTCAAAACAATAATTGATAATTATTATTGTTTACGATTTATTTATGAAATTTTCGTGCGAGGACTGTTTGAGCCCCACGGCAGCGGGGCGAGTTCCGCAGTAGAAAATTTCATAAATAAATCGTAAACATTCATGCGGCAATATCATTTCCTATGTCTTCCGTGAAACGCTTTATGCACGTCGCGCAACTGCTGATCGGTAATATGGGTATAAACTTGCGTGGTGGTAATGGAGGCATGGCCGAGCATAGCCTGCACGCTCCTGATATCCGCGCCATTCATTAAAAGATCAGTAGCATAGCTATGGCGCATAGTATGCGGCGTCACTTCCTTGGTAATGCCGGCGATTTTTGAATATTTCTGCACTAAGCGCTGAACACTGCGAGGGGTCAGGCCATCTTGCGTATCACGACCAGAAGCCGCTTTATCATGGCTCGTAAATAAATAGGGGTTCGTATCTAATCGGGATTTTAAATATTCCTCAATCGCCCGCTTGGCATCATCGGATAAAAACACCACGCGTAATTTAGAACCTTTGCCGCGCACCGTAAACTCGTCTTTTTTTAAATTAATGTTCTCAATTTTTAATTTGCATAACTCGGAAACTCTAAGGCCGGTGGAAAAAAATAATTCCAGAATAGCCTTGTCGCGCTTTTTAATAATTTCCGGCGATTCAATCTTAAACGGCGCTTCTAAAATCCTCACTAAATCCGCGCCTTCTAAAAAATCAACTTGCCTTTGCTCCTGCTTGGCCAATTCCACTTTCTCCGGCTCCAGCGATTTTATGTCGTTTTTAACCAAATACTTTAAAAAACCGCGCAAAGCGATTAAATGATAATTTTGCGTATTTTTTTTCAATCCCTCGTTTTTAGCATTGTTCAGGCGATTTAGCCATAACCTGTATTTATGTACTAATTCTTTGCTAATTTTAACGGCATTAACCACGCCAGATTCTTTAGCAAAACCGGCAAATCTTTTCAAATAAAACGCATAATTACTAACCGTGATGCGCGATAAGCCTTTTTCCACCTCTAAATATTCCAAAAAATTATTTATTACCTTATCCATATATTGTTATTTTACGACACCTTGCAATTTTTTACAATTTATGTTAGTCTTAGCTCATAATTTATTAAAAAATAACAGTACCCAGTCTTGGTCAGGGTTTTGTCTCCCTGTCTCGGTCTGGGCCAAAGCCAACATGTTAGACAAAAAAGCCAAGCAAAAAATCATCAACAAGTTTAAGATCCATGACACCGATACCGGATCTTCGCAGGTGCAAATCGCCATTTTAACCGAAGAAATCAAGCAATTGACCGAACACTTGAAAAAGCACAAGCATGACCATTCTTCAAGACGCGGCCTTCTAAAAAAAGTCGGCGAGCGCAGGCGCCTGTTGAAATATCTGCAAAAAGAAGATAAAGAAGCTTTTGACGAACTGGCTAAGGCCTTAAAATTAAGAATCGCCAAAAAGATGATTGAAGACGAAGAAGTCAGGCAAAAAATTGAGGATGAAATTTTAGCCAAGCAAGAATTAAAAGCCGAGCAGGCCGAAGAAGCGGAAAATGAGCGAGCCGAAGCCGAAGACCATAAAAATAAAGAAGACGAAGAATAAAAAGCGCCGGATAAAAATTTTGGTTTTGAGCGCATACGAAATTGTAGTATTTTTCTTGAAAAAAAATACCCAAATTTCGTCTAAGTGAAAAACCAAAATTTTTATCCGGCAAAAATAACTATTTATGATAAAACACAAGGAGCAGAGAATCGGCGTTTTAGTTGATGTTTCCAACATGTACCATAGCGCTAAAAACCTCTATAAAAGAAGAACTAATTTTAAAGAAATTTTAAAGACAGCCATCGCCGGCAGAAAGTTGATTCGGGCTACAGCTTATGTTATAAAAACCGAAAACGAAGAAGGCAATGCTTTTTTTGAAGCTTTAAGCCAGCAAGGCTTTGAAGTTAAAATGAAAGATTTGCAGATTTTCGCCGGCGGCGCTAAAAAGGCCGATTGGGACGTTGGCATTACGGTTGACGCCATTAAACTGGCGGAAAAATTAGATGTTATAATTTTAGTCACCGGCGACGGCGACTACATACCGTTAGTAAATTTTTTGCAGAACACCAAAGGCTGTTTAGTGGAAATTATGGCTTTCCGCCAAACCACCTCAAGCAAATTAATTGAAGAAGCCGATGATTTTACAAATTTAAGCGAAGACAAAAGATACTTATTGAAATAAATAATAATTAACGCTTGACCTGCGAACAGATAGTACTGTGGCTTAACCATAGTTCTGTAGTTTGTCGGCCAAGCACAAAAGTATGAACGAACAAACATTCAGTTGCGACTGGCTTGGCCGCACTCTCACTATTAAAACTGGCAAATTGGCCAGACAAGCTGACGCCGCCGTGACCGTGCAATACGGCGATACGTCTGTTTTAGCGACCGTTGTGGAGGCTAAAACCGAACGGGAAGGCATTGATTTTTTCCCGCTGATGGTTGAATTTGAAGAAAAACTCTACGCCGCCGGCATTATTAAAGGCTCGCGCTGGATTAAGCGCGAAGGCCGTCCGTCCGACGAAGCGGTTTTAACCGGGCGCATGATTGACCGCTCTATCAGGCCGCTCTTCGGCGCTGATTCAAAAAAAGACGTGCAGGTGATGATTACGGTTTTATCCGCCGACGGGAAAAACGATTATGACATCGTTTCCTTAGTCGCGGCTTCAGCCGCTTTGTCCATCGCCGGCTTAAACTGGCACGGGCCGATCGCCGGGGTTAGAGTCGGGCGAGTTGAAGGCCAATATATTTTTAACCCGACTTACGAGGAAAGAATAATCAGCGATATGGATCTAATCGTGGCCGGCACCGGCGCCAAAGTCATTATGATTGAAGCCGAGGGCAAAGAAATAACAGAAAGCGATATGATAGAGGCGATTAATGTCGGGCAAAAAAATCTGCAAGCTGCCATTGATTTAATAAAGGAAGTGAAAAAAAATGTCGCGGTAACGAAAAAACCGGCCGCTAAAAAATTAGTCGGCTCGGACGAAATCGCCGCGGCCGAAGAAATGGAAAAAATCTTTGCTACCGCTAAAGCTTGGCTTGATGAAAATATCGCTAAAATTTTATTTGATAAAACTCATTATACCAAAGGCGAAAGAAAATCGGCCGTAGCCGCGATTAAAGAAGGCTTGGACCAATATTTATTTGATCAAAATATCAGTAAAGACAAGCGCGCGGCCGCCATCGGCCATTTAGTTGACGAGATGGTTGAGACTGAAGTCACCCGCGCGATCCTTAAAGACAAAAAAAGAGTTGACGGCCGGAAACTTGACGAAATCAGAAATTTATCCGCCGAAGTCAGCGTATTGCCGCGCATCCACGGCTCCGGCTTATTCAACCGCGGCGAAACCCAAGTTTTATCCATCGTTACTTTAGGCGCTCCCGGCATGGAACAATCTCTAGAAGGCCTGGAAGGCGTTGGCACTAAACGCTATATGCATCATTATAACTTCGCCCCATTCTCGGTCGGCGAAGCCAGGCCGATAAGATCAACCGGACGAAGAGAAATCGGGCATGGCGCTTTAGCGGAAAAAGCTTTAGTGCCGGTTTTGCCGACCAAAGAAGAATTCCCTTATACTATCCGCGTAGTCTCGGAAACTTTGGGCTCAAACGGCTCGTCTTCTATGGCCGCGACCTGCGGTTCAAGTTTGGCTTTAATGGACGCGGGCGTGCCGATTAAAAAAACCGTGGCCGGTATTGCCATGGGACTAGCCTCTAACGAAGATATGAGCCAATGGGAAATTTTAACCGATATCCAGGACTTAGAAGACGGCGCCGGCGGTATGGACTTTAAAATCACCGGCACGGCCGACGGCATAACCGCTATTCAATTAGACACAAAAACCAACGGCTTAACCGAAGAAATGATTACCAAAACCATTACCCAATCAAAAAAAGCCAGACTGGAAGTTCTCTCGGCCATGAATAAAGCCATTGATAAGCCAAGGGCTGATTTATCGCCTTACGCTCCGCGCATTACCAGTTTTCATATTGAACCGGATCGCATCAGGGAAGTTATCGGCACCGGCGGCAAAGTCATTAACGAAATCATTGCCGCGACCGGCGTTTCGATTGATATAGACGATGACGGATTGGTTATGGTCTGCGGCACTGACGCGGCCAAAGTAATTGAAGCCGTAGACTGGATTAAAAATATCGTGCGCGACTTTGAGCCGGGCGAAATTTTTAAAGGCAAAGTCGTCCGCTTAATGGATTTCGGCGCTTTTATTTCATTAACTCCGAGCAAAGACGGCATGGCGCACGTTTCCGAACTTGCTCCGTACCGAGTCGGCCGACCGGCTGATTTCATAAACATCGGCGACGAGGTAACGGTTAAAATTATTGAAATAGACGACATGGGTCGAATCAATCTAAGCTTAAAAGACCTGCCGGAAAACGAGCATCTTTGGAAAGACGGCAAAGGCAAACAAGAAATGGGAGCTTTCGGCAATGGCGGGCGTCCATCCTTCGGCGGCGGTGATCGCGGGAGCAGAGGCGGCAGAAACAGAGACAGATATTAATTTGCCGCCCCATACCGTCATTCCTGCGTAGGCAGGAATCCAGAAGTATTTGTCATTGCGAGCGAGCCCGTACTCGGGCGACGAAGCAATCTCTAAATTCCTTCACATAAAAAACACTCCTTTAAAAAGGGGTGTTTTTGTTTGCTGTCTTTGCCACAATAGACTAGACATACTATAATAGAATTATAATTATAAGCGATAAAATATGTTAAAATCCGAAATACGCAAAGACTATTTATTAGATAAATATGTCATCATTACGCCCGGCCGCGCCAAGCGCCCGCGCGATATTAGGGAGCAGACCATTATTTCCCGCGTTTCCGATTGCCCGTTTTGCCCGGAAAAAATAGACAAAAAAAATATTGTTGATGAAATTAACGGCCCGGAAGGCAGAATATTAAGCGTCAAAAATATCTTTCCGGCCGTGACGCTGGACAATAAAAAAGCTTACGGAGCGCAAGAAGTAGTGATTGAAACCCCTGATCATGAAAAAGAACTCCATGATTTAAGCGAGGCGCAGATTGAGCAGCTTTTAAGAATGTACGCTAAGCGCACCGCGGCTTTATGCAATATAAAAAACATTGAATATGTTTTATGCTTTAAAAACCAAGGCTCAAAAGCCGGCGCTTCCATCGTGCACGCCCATTCCCAGATTTTCGCCACCGATATCATGCCCTCGGAAATTAAAGAAGAATTAAAATTATCTCATGAATACCAGCTCAACCATAAAACCTGCCCTTACTGCGACGTTATAAAAAAGGAAATGAAATCGCCCAGAAAAATTTACGAAGATAAATATATCGCCGCCTTCGCGCCTTACGCCAGCCAATACCATTATGAAAGCTGGATTTTCACCAAGCGCCATTTAGACAACATAACCAAACTGAATGACGGCGAATTTAAATCATTCGCCAAATCATTAAAAAAAATCTTGATAAAATTAAGCGAACTAGATTTATCTTTTAATTATTTCCTGCATCAGTCTGTTTCCGAAAAAGAACAGCATTTTTATTTAAAAATCCAGCCGCGCGACAGCGTCTGGGCCGGCATTGAGCTTGGCTCCGGGCTTATAATAAACTCCGTAGAACCCGAAGAAGCGGCTGAATTTTTCAGGAAATAAGTTTATCCCTTCGCCTATTTATAGGCGTGCGGGGGGCATAGCTTGTTTAAAACCTGTGCATTATATTATCCATGCCGGCTTAAGTAATTTTTTCAGATTAATTTAATACTCTAAAATTAGCCAAAAATATTATAAAATTTAATAATATTAAATAAAAAGGCCTTAGCCCTTGACATTTATAAAGATTTTCTTTAATATTACAATACAATATAAATTTATTCATAAATGAAAAATTAACTGAATAAATAACAGGCACAACTTGAAAACACATGAAGAAAAAAACAGTGATAGTTGCTTGGGCAAATATCCCTGTTTTTTTCTTTCGCTAAAAGCAAAAGACGCAACTTAACAATTAAATCTACTCTGTGGAACAATTTCGATCAGAGGTTTCGAAATTGCGATAAGCAGCATTAATATTTCCACAAGAGTAAGGCTCTGAAAATTCGCCCCCCGGCGAATAGATAAAGAGCAAATTTCAATACTAACAGGCGCTAATTCTAACTTTTCTCCGGTTTTTTATTAAACCGGGGAAGAATAAATCTGGAGATTAATTTCTTCAAATATTTCAATATTTATCTTCGTAAGAAATATATATTGAACATGGCTAAATCCATGTAAAAAAAGTTAAGCAGGAGCAACCTGAATAAAAACTTATTGAGAGTTTGATCCTGGCTCAGGATGAACGCTGGCGACGTGTCTAAGGCATGCAAATCGAGGGGTCCGTAGCAATACGGACACCGGTAAACGGGTGCGTAACACATTGGTAACTTACCCCGAAGTCATGAATAAGCCTGCGAAAGCGGGTCTAATACATGATGGAAGCGAGGGGACTAAAGTCATTCTCGCTTAAAGATTTATCGCTTCGGGAAAGGCCTATGGCCTATCAGCTAGTTGGTGAGGTAATGGCTCACCAAGGCAATGACGGGTAGCGGGATTGAGAGATCGACCCGCCTCACTGGGACTGAGATACTGCCCAGACTCCTACGGGAGGCTGCAGTCAAGAATATTCCCCAATGGCCGAAAGGCTGAGGGAGCGACGTCGCGTGCATGAAGAAACCCTTCGGGGTGTAAAGTGCTTTTAACCGGGAAGAATCTATGACGGTACCGGTTGAATAAGGGGCTGCTAAACTCGTGCCAGCAGCAGCGGTAATACGAGTGCCCCAAGCGTTATCCGGATTTATTGGGCGTAAAGCGTACGTAGGTGGTTTATCGCATCTCCTGTTAAATCCCGAGGCTCAACCTCGGGTCTGCGGGAGAGATGGCTAAACTGGAGACCGGGAAAGGTAAGTGGAATTGCTGGTGTAGGGGTTAAATCCGTTAATATCAGCAAGAACACCAAATGTGAAGACAGCTTACTAGAACGGTTCTGACACTAAGGTACGAAAGCGTGGGGAGCGAATGGGATTAGATACCCCAGTAGTCCACGCCGTAAACGATGAATGCTGAGCATTGGAAGTATCGACCCTTCCAGTGCTGTCTACCTAAGTTAACACCTTAAGCATTCCGCCTGGGGAGTACGAGCGCAAGCTTAAAACTCAAAGGAATAGACGGGGACCCGCACAAGCGGTGGAGCATGTGGTTTAATTCGACAGTAAGCGAGGAACCTCACCAAGGTTTGACATCCGGCTGCAGAGCCCTGGAAACAGGGCAGCCTTCGAGGGTGCCGGACAGATGCTGCATGGTTGTCGTCAGCTCGTGTCGTGAGATGTACCGTTAATTCGGGAAACGAGCGCAACCCCTATCCTATGTTTCATGTGTCATAGGAAACTGCCCGCTTTAAGTGGGAGGAAGGTGGGGATGACGTCAAATCAGCATGGTTCTTACACCTTGGGCGACACACGTGCTACAATGGGAAGCACAAAGGGACGCCAAATCGCAAGATGGAGCAAATCCTTTAAAACTTCTCTCAGTTCGGATTGAGGTCTGCAACTCGACCTCATGAAGCTGGAATCGCTAGTAAACGTGAATCAGCCACGTCACGTTGAATACGTTCTCGGGTCTTGTACTCACCGCCCGTCACGTCAAGAGAGTCGGTAATACCCGAAGGACCTCGTAAGAGGTACTAAGGTAGGATCGATGATAGGGACGAAGTCGTAACAAGGCATCCGTAGCGGAAGCTGTGGATGGATCACCTCCTTTCTAGGGAGATTTTTTGGTGAACAATCAAAAGAGTCGAAGAGTTAGCGCCTGTTAGTGTTGAAAATCACGTAGCTCATAACTCGTAACTCACAACTCAAATAATTTATTAATTGAGTTACGGGTTATGGGTTACGAGTTGCGAGAAAATAAACAAATAGTTTTATGGGCCTATTTGTCCCCCTTCGCTTAAGCTACGGAGGATAAATCATAAAAAGACTGGTCCTAAACTATTTAGAAGCAGTTTTTTTATTGGGGCAACTAGCTCAGTTGGTTAGAGCGCGACACTGATAATGTCGAGGTCGGAGGTTCAACTCCTCCGTTGCCCACCCTCCTTCGCTGAAGCTACGGAGGACAAGCCATTAGAGGATTGTCTATGTATTATATTTATATTTTATTTTGCTCAGACGAAACCTATTATGTTGGATTAACTGAGAATATTAAAAAAAGAATAATACAACATAAAAACAGTTTAGTTGATTATACAAAATATAGATTACTAATTAAAGTTATTTGGATTGGAATATTTAAAAATAAAAAGATTGCCGCAAACTTTGAAAAATATCTAAAAACCGGATCTGGTAATGCATTCTTTAAAAAAAGATTAGTTTAATTCGCTAAGCTTGCGATACGAAGCTTTAGCGTAGTATCGCGGGGTAGAGCAGTTGGCAGCTCGCCAGGCCCATAACCTGGAGGTCGTGGGTTCAAATCCCACCCCCGCAACATAGAAAGTTAATTGAGCCTCGGTAGCTCAGTGGTAGAGCAAATGACTGAAAATCATTGTGTCGTCAGTTCGATTCTGACCCGGGGCACTAGAAACAATAATTGAACTCGGGCTGTCGTATACCGGTAGTACGCATGCTTTGGGAGCATGTCGACTGGGTTCAATTCCCAGCAGCCCGACCCTCTTTCGCTAAAGCTTCAGAGGGCAAGCCGCAACAATAAGCGGGCTTGCCCGCCGTAGCTTTTGCGGTAGCAAAAGCGTAGGCGGGTATCGTATAGTGGCTTTTATGCTAGCCTTCCAAGCTGGAGAGACGGGTTCGATTCCCGTTACCCGCTCCAAACTTATCCGCCTCGGGTGGATTGACAAAAAACCATTACTGGGCTAATATCCATCAATAACCGTCATTGTTATAAATTAATTAATAAGCAACAAAAACATGTTAACTATCAGACTATCAAGAGTAGGCAAAAAGAATATGCCGCTATACCGCGTCATCATCTCGGAGAAGCAAAAAGATCTTTATGGCAGCTCTTTAGAAATTTTAGGCTCTTACAATCCACACACCAAAGAGCTAAAAATTGACGCCGAAAAAACCAAACATTGGATTTCTAAAGGCGCCGGCATGTCAAACACTGTCAACAATTTATTAATTGAGAAAAAAATTATTGAAGGCAAAAAGGTAAAAGCTTCAAAAGATCGAAAGCCTAAAAAAGCCCCGGCTCCGGCTAAAACTGCCGCCGAACCGGCTATGGAAGAAGCTGCTCCAACCCCAGCCCCAGCCGAAGAGCCAAAAACCGAACAACCTGCCGCCTAAAACTGGCTTTGCCCGGCATATTGACAAATATTTAATTTATGTTATAATAACATAATCCCAATAAATTTGGGTCTAATTATTAAGAGATCTTTCAATTCTGACTGAAAATATTTACAGGGGCTAACCCTTAAAGTCAGCTTTGCAAGAAAAAGAAAACTATGGCTGCTCAACCAACCGATAAAGAATTCTTGGAGTTCATCGCCAAGTCAGTTGTCTCTAACCCTGATGCAATATCAGTGGAAAGAACAGTAGACGAAATGGGAGTTTTGTTAACGCTTAAAACCGATCCGGCCGACATGGGCTACATTATTGGCCGAAAAGGTCAGACCGCTCAAGCCATCCGAACTTTATTAAAGATCGTTGGCGCTAAAAACAATGCTCGCGTTAATTTAAAAATCTATGAACCGGAAGGTTCAAGACGACCGGCCAGAACTGAAAATGAAAGCGCCGGCATTGACACTTCATCTGTTGATGATTTAAAAATCTAACATCAAACTTAGATATATAAGCAAAAAACCACACACCGTTGTGGTTTTTTGTTATAATAAAAGTATTGTCATTGCGAGAAGCCTGTAATCAGGCGACGAAGCAATCTCACGAATTATTATAATAATCTAAAGATAGCTACACATCTATGACTTTCCACATCATCACCATCTTCCCCCATATCTTTAACTCTTATTTCAACGAGAGCATTCTTAAGCGCGCACAAACCAATAAATTGATAAACATAAAAATCCATAACTTGCGCGATTGGACGACTGATAAGCATAAAACCGTAGACGATACGCCGTTCGGCGGCGGCGCCGGCATGGTTATGAAAATTGAACCGCTATATAAGGCAGTAGAAAGTATAAAGTATCAAGTAGCTAAGAATAATAAAAAATTCCTTAATACTAAATACTTGATACATGATACTAGGACCATTTTGTTTTCCGCCAAAGGTAAAACTTGGAATCAGAAATTAGCTAAATCGCACGCCAAATTAGATAATATCATTCTCATCTGCGGCCGCTACGAAGGCGTTGACGAAAGAATCACTAAATTTATTGATGAAGAAATTTCCATCGGCGACTATGTTTTAACCGGTGGCGAAATTGGCGCTATGGCCATAGTGGATTCTATTACTCGCCTACTGCCTGGCGCCTTAGGCAACGCGGACAGCACTAAATTTGAATCGCACACTATTCCCGGCATCCTAGAACACCCGCAATACACTCGGCCGGAAATTTTCATCGCTAACGGCAAAAAATTTCGCGTACCAAAAGTCCTCCTCTCCGGCAACCATAAAAAAATAGCCGACTGGCGCGCCAAAAAATCCAAACATATTCGCCCCCTTTAACAAATTTATCCGCCTCTGGCGGAGGGGGCAGGGGGGATTTTACTTTTGTCATTCCCACTACTTTTTTGTCATTGCGGGCTTGATCCGGGATCCATTTCCTTTTCACCTGTCATTGAGAGAAGCCCGTACTCGGGCGACCTGCCGGCCGGCAGGCAGGCGAAGCAATCTCACGAATAACTATTAACAAGTAAAGCTAATTAACTGCGAATATTCTTCTTACCTCAAAAAGACTAAAATATTCTTCTTATATTTTACCTAATTTTAGCCATAAAAAGTCAACAATATACCAATTTTTGGTATTATGGTTGACTTTTTTTTGATTTTATGCTATTATATAATATTCTAGTCGTACCTTTTTCTCTCACTTTTAGTCATATTCAGCATTATCATTCCCGCATAAGCGCGAATTCAGAAAAGCTTTAATTTAAAGAAAGAGCCTAAATGCCTTACGGCCAAAAGCGAGAGAAAAAAGGTTCGACTTAGTCGGACTTTAACAATTTGAAAAAACAATAAACATATAGGAGGTAAAAATGGACATTAAATCAATTCTTAGCGAATTTGGCACGGCTTTATTGGCTGACGTTTTCAGTATTAAAATGTTGACCAAACTGTTAGCGAAAGGAGCAAGCAGACAAGAAGGGTCTGCTGCTACTGCCACTACTGCTTCTACCGCCACTGCTCCCGGAACTGATGAAATTAAATTTGGCGGCATTTTTGATTTATCCGAGGAAACAGCTTATTTAAGTCTAATGGCAAAAATGGAATCTGATCCTCAATTAAAAAATGCGGCAATTAAAATTTCTAGTTTCGTTAATGGCAACAATTTTCAAAACCATGGCCAACGGCGAAGGTTTAGGGTCGTGGTGGGCAAACTCGCCAATATTGAGTATATCAAAGAAGATTTAGTCACAGAAAAACAAATTCCAAACCCTAAGGGCGGTAAACCGGTTATTGAAAAAACAACCAAACAGACAAAAAGTAACCTCGGGTTGGAATTTCTTAAGAGTTTTTCTCGATTAAGTGAAGAGGAGATGCTGGAAATTTGCAAAGCTTCTGGCATTATGGAATCGACAATGGATAATATCGGCGAAGGCTTAAGCCACGCCGGCGAGGAAATCTCCAAAATCGCAAAAAAAATTGAAAGTAGCCAAATTGCTCAAGATATAATGGCTGGTTCTGCAAAAAAAATGAGGGAGAGAATCCAAACACTCGAAGAATCTCCATACCCGCCTACTGAAGGTGAATGCGAAGAAAAAAAGATGACCATCTCGGTATTCCTAACTTTAACATTTGAATGGCTATCGGCTGAATATAAAACCGGCGACCTGAATGATGCTCTTGAAAAGGTAAAAAACATTATAAATATAACCAAGCAAAAAGCACAACAATGGTGGATCTGGGCGAAGCGTTTGGCCATCTGGGGAACGATCATTTCATTTGTTATTTTCTTGGCTGGTATATTCATCGGAGGATTTACACAATTGGGATGGCCGAATTCAGTAGTTGGTTTGTTAATCGCCCCGATACTTTTTGCCATTTTGGTGTGGTGGACCCCGCTAGTCGCAATTATAGCGGTAATATACGAAATTACCCACTTAAGAATTAAGGGGGCAACGAATGTAGGAATCACTCAAGCAAAATGGTGGCTGAATTTCGTCTGCGGAGTTCTGCTTTGGCAAGTAATCATCTCATTGGCTTTTACTTTTATCCCCTACTGGAATGCGATTTCGCGTATCCCGGTGATGATCCTGCTTGCTCTTGGAATGGCTCTAATGAGTCTCCGGTGGGGAGGTATAACCTGGTATAGGTCAATCATCAAAACTTTGGTAGCGCTAATGTTTATTCTCCAAGTAACGGTGTGTTTCTTACCAGCAACTGCCACTGCTATACACTCGCTATTAGGGAAAACCGATAGCTTAATAGCAACATGGTTGACTACTGGAGCATGGATTGATAATTCTAATGATCGTGAAATTAAAAAAATGTCGGGGGGCCTTTGGATTGTCAGTTTCAAAAACGCTGACCCCATAGAGTTAGATATTCCTCTAAATTCACGATTCCTCATCTCCGCTTCGGAGGCTATAAATCTTCAGTGGCCAGTTATGGGCAACCCAGGCGAATTCTGTACGGTTCCTTTGAACACCGAAATCACTAACAAAATTTTTGCCAAAGTCACCCTGAAGGGTGAAGCAGGCAAAACAATCACAGTTAAACTGCTGTAAAGGAGGAAAGCAGTTTAACTTACGAGGGCTATGAACTTTTTTGTTCACCCTCGTTTTATTTTGCTTAAAATAGAAAAAATGGTATTATATTAATATAATATTTAATAAATGTCTATGAAAAAATTACTACTAATTTTCTTATTTATCGCCGTAAGCCTATTTATTGGAAATTTTGTTTTAGCTGGGTGTATTTGTAATGGTAATCCGACAAGTGACACCGAGACTGCTTGTGGAGACAGGCTAGCATCAGATTTCTGCATATGGAGAGAAACTGAATCTGGCGGCTCCGCCGGTCCCGTCTCCCTCCCCAACCCCCTTGGCGAGGGAAAAACCGACATCCCCACTCTACTCGGCAAAATCGTTTCTTCCGTCCTCGGCGTAGTCGGCTCTTTAGCCTTGGTTATGTTTATCTACGGCGGCATTACCTGGATGCTGTCGGCCGGCAACCAGGAGCAGGTGACCAAAGGCAAAAATATTCTAATCTGGGCGACCGTTGGCATTGTGATTATCTTTACTGCCTACGCGCTGGTTAGATTTGTTTTGACGACGGTAACTAGTTAATAAACTAATAGTTTACAATCTATAACATAAAACACGGTCTTGACCGTGTTTTATATTTTCAAAATTTATCAAAATCACCCCGGGGTTTGGGGTGACGAATAAGCGCCAAGGCGTGAGCATCAAAAGATAAATCAACGTGATAGCGCATTGAGGCACCCCAAAACTTCTTTGGTTACTTTCTTAGTTATAAGAAAGTAACCCCTAGCGGAGCGTCACGAACAGATTAATTTAGGAAAGGTAAGCTACAATGTTCAAACAAGTATCAAATAAATAGATAACACCACATTAATATAACTAACCCCTGGATCCCGGATCAAGCCCGGGATGACAAAACAAAAAAATTTATGAGATTAGCAGCGCTGCTCCGATCGCTCCAGCGTTAGCGCCTAGCTTGCCTTTTACTATTTTTACTACTTTCGCCTCCGGCGACTTAATATACTGCCTCATAATCTTTTTAGTGCGCGATAAAAACAAATCGCTAGATTCAACTACTCCCCCGCCTACGATTATTATTTCCGGATCTAAAAGATTTACCACATTAGCCAGGCTAATACCTAAATAATGACCGAACTCGTCATAAGATTTTTCCGCTAAAATATCCCCGTGGTAAGCTTCGTCGGCTAAAGCCGCCGGACTGTCTTGCATTAATTTGTGATAGGCTTCTTCTAATTTCATGCCTTCTTTAAAATCAACCGTCAGCCAGCCGGCTTCGGTAGCCGAACCGTGCGCTCCCCGATAAATTTCGCCATTACGCCACCAGGAGCCGCCAATACCTGTACCCACGGTTATGCCAAAAACATTAGTGTGCTTTTTACCGGCGCCAAATTTCATTTCCGCGCGTAAAAAACAATGCGCGTCATTATCTATCTTAATTTGCTCTATGCCCAGCTTAGCCGCTAAATTTTCCGGCAGCTTAAGGCCGTTGAGTAGCGGTAAATTCGGCGCTTCCACGATTTTATTTTCTTTATAATCAAGCATAGCGGCTATGCCCACTCCCAGGCCTTTAATAACGCCGCCGCCGGCCTTAGCTTTATCCATAAGCGGCTCAACCAAAGCCTTAAGCATAATCATAAAATGCTCCAAATCGTCTTTGGGCGTGGCTAAAACATAGTCGGCGATAACTTTTTCCCCATCAAACAAAACCGCGCTCATCTTTGTGCCGCCGATGTCTACGCCGATAGTATAATTTTTGATTGATTTAGTCATATATTTTAGTTGATGGGGCTAAATTTTATTAAATTTTTGAACGAGGACTGTCTGAGCTCGAGTACTCTCGGGCGAAGTTACGAGAGGAGAAAATTTAATAAATTTAGCCACATCTCTCATGCGATTTATAATTTAAATGGATTATTTATTAAATAATTTCCTAGCTTCCCTCCACATCTCCGGCCGACCCTCTCGCATCTCCCAATACCAAAATTCCACGCCCCAAAGATAAAATTCGCGAAAACCGGTCTGGCGCCCGAACTCTATCATCTGTTTAAATTTTTCCGGACTCATAGTTTTATCGCGGTCGGCTTGGGATAAATCTTGGTAAGCTTTCGGCCCCCAAGGCTCGGCTTGCATCTCTATTACTATCCAGCTCTTAGGCTTGGCGAATAAGCCGGCCATGTTCTTTTTAAATTTAAAAAAGGCTGGCGTAATCGGATAATGAATATAGCGTTTAAAAAAATTGGAGTAAGTGTTTAAATACATGGTCGTGCCGAAAATATCAGCGCGCTTAGCCGCGCCCACCCAGTAAGACAACTCACCTGAATCGGTAACAACAATCGGCCGGGCATCAAGGCTTCTGGCCAGCGAAATTTCCTGGTCTAAAAATTTGGCGTCAAATTTCGGGCAGTCGCCGAAATGGGATAAAAACGGCTCATTTTCTATCTGCCAGGCAATGATATTTTTATGGTCTTTATAGCGCTCAATTACCCGGGAAATATAATCCAAAGTTTTATTTTCTATTTGCGCCTTTAACCGCCCCTTTGTCCAATCCGGAAAATGGCATTCGGGCCAGCGGGGAAGCCTAGCGCCAACCGCTAAAATAATTTCCGCTTGCCGCGCGCCGGCTTGGCTTATTTGCCAATCAAGATCCTCCCAAAAATAATCGCCTTCTTGATTTTCAATTTCATCCCAATAGGCCGACAACCTTATCTTTTTTACCCCTAAGTCATCAAAAACTGATAAATAAATGTTTCTCCACTCAAGCCCTAAGCTTTCGGCGTGTTTTTTAGAAAAAGTCAGCCCGTACTCTAATTCATCTTTTTCATAAACACGGCCTTGGCTAAAAACAAAAACAAAAAATAAAACTAAAATTAAAACAATAAAAAATATTTTAACCAGACGAAAATTTTTCAACATAATTAAATTCTCTGGACTAAACGCGCTCGGCTAAGCTCCGGTAGTCGCTCCGACGATTTGATTTATGACGAAATTAGTCAGCGCGTAAGCCGATAAAATAATAATTAGGCCGATCACGCCGTTAATCAGCATTTTTTTAGCCTCGGAGACGTTTTCTTCGTTGCCTCCAGCCGTCATCCATTTAAAACCCGCATATAAAACTATGATAACGGCGATGATGCCGAGAAAGCCTAAAATAAATTTAATAATATCGGCCGCAACCTGGCGCGGATCGCGGTCAGCTGCCTCGCCCAAACCTGAATTATCTCTAGTATAAGTTTTTAAATCATTGCCTCCCCAATAATCATCTGAACTCACGGCTAAGGATTGCGAGGCTGGAGCCAAAACTAAAATGGCCAACGAGAAAATCATCGCCGCCGTAATGACTTTCTTAAAAAAAATTTGTTTCATAATTTTATTTACCCCGTTAAATCCGCCCTGCGGAAATTCGCTAAAAGCGAATTTATTTAACAGGGTGAATAAATTAATTTGTTAACTTAAAGTGCTCCGGGCATAAAAGCTACTGCCAAATCACCGGTGTATCGGTAGTCGCTCCGACTATATAGCTTATAATAAAAGTAGCTAAGGCATAAGCCGATAAAATAATAACTAAGCCGATCACCGCGTTAATCAGCATTTTTTTAGCCGTAGCGACGTTTTCTTCGTTGCCTCCGGCAGTCATCCATTTAAAGCCGGCGTATAAAATTATCACCACTGTTATTATTCCTAAAAACCCCAAAACAATTTTAATTATATCCACAATTGTCATTCTGATATCTCTAGGCGTGCTCCCGTCATAAGCTTGGCCAACCTGATTAAGCCCGCCGTCGTTAACCCTCTGCCACCAATCACCTTCAGCCTTGACTTGATTAATAGCGCTAAAATCGGCCGTAACCGGGGCTAGAGCTAAAAACATAGACAAAAATACAGCGCTTAGGCTATACTTAATAATTGATTTAAATTTTTTAGTCATAAACATATTATTTTGCTATAATTTAATTATAATAATCTTATTAATATTATATCTAAAATTAGTAAATCAAGCAAAGTTATGACCTTATCCGCCCAAGTCGCTTACAACACTATCATCCAAATAGCCGGCAAAGCCGTTTCTACCGCCCTGGGGCTAGCGGCCATTGCCGTTATGGCCAGATACTTGCGCGAGATCGGCTTTGGCCAATATACCACCATTATTACTTTTTTATCGTTTTTCGGCATTATAGCGGATTTTGGCTTAACTTTGGTAACCTCGCAAATGATCAGCCGGCCGGGCAATAACCAGGCCGCCTTATTAAATAACCTTTTTAGCCTGCGCTTGATTTCCGCCGTGTTCTTTTTGGGTTTGGCGCCTTTAATTGTTTTATTCTTCCCTTATGAGCCGATCATTAAATTAGGCGTGGCCGTAGCCGCGCTGTCGTTTTTTTTCACGGCCTTAAACCAAATTTTAGTGGGTTTTTTCCAAAAAAACCTGACTATGACCGTGGTGGCAATAGCCGAAGCGGTTAGCCGGGCGCTTTTGCTTATAGGCATTATTATAACCGCCTATTTGGATTTAGGCCTATTAGCCATTATGGTAGCGACGGTTGCCGCCAGCTTAGTAAGCTTTATTATGCATTATTGGTTTTCCCGCCGTTTTATTAAAATCGGCTGGCAAATCGACCTAACCGTCTGGCGCGAAATCATTAAAAAATCATGGCCGCTCGGGCTAACTATTTTTTTCAATCTAATTTATTTAAGAGCCGATATTTTTATCTTATCGCTCTTTAAAAGCCAGGCGGACGTCGGCATTTACGGCGCCACCTATAAAGTGATTGACGTTTTGACTACTTTACCTTTTATGTTCGCCGGCTTGATTTTGCCAATATTGACCTCCGAGTGGGCCGGCAAAAATTTCCCAAAATTCAACCAAGTCCTGCAAAAATCCTTTGACGCCATGGTTATGCTGGCTATTCCCCTGATTGTCGGCGCCCAGCTTACCGCCGATCCGCTGATGGTACTAATCGCCGGAGAAAATTTCGTCCAATCCGGCTATCTTTTAAAAATATTAATTTTAGCCATCGGCTTTATTTTTATCGGCTGCTTATTCGCTCACGCGGTTATCGCCCTAGACAAGCAAAAAAATATTATTGGCGCTTATATCTTTACCGCCCTGACCGCGCTCGCCGGCTACCTTATTTTTATCCCCCGCTTTTCCTATTACGGCGCCGCCTGGGTGACTGTTTACAGCGAACTTGCCATTGCCCTGTTTTCCCTCTATATTGTAATCAAACACAGCCAATTCAGGCCGAATCTAAGCATTATCCTTAAATCATCGGCCGCCTCGCTGATAATGGCTTTAAGCATTTATTTATTAATCGGCAAACTTAGCCTTATCTTAACGATTTTATCCGCCGGCGCGATTTATCTGTTTTGCCTCTACTTATTCAAAGGCTTTAGCTCTGTCATTCCGGCCTCCGAGCCGGAATCCAGTATTCACCCCCTTTAATAAAGGGGCTAGGGGAATTTTACTGTATTTATCAATGACAAAAAATTATTTATGACCAAAATTCTCCTGATTAATTCATCGGCTGAAAAAAATTTATTGCTGATTCGCGCCTGTAAAGAACTGGAGCAAAAAAACTTTTCCTTGGCTTTTCTGTCTTCAAAAAAACCCCTGCTCGGGCAATTTAAATTCCTGTTTTTATTAACCGGCTTTAGGCTTAAGCGAAAAGTTGACATAGTCGCCTGCCTTAATTTCAATGAGAAAATTGTTATTACCCCGTTGGCCCGCTTGTTTGGCTTAAAAGTTATATGGCTTGAAGGGCCGGAAGCAGACTACCGGCAATTTAATAAATTTTTATTGGCATTATATAAATTAAATTTCCGGCTGGCGAAAACCATTGCTTTTAATAATTATTCTAAACTAAAATTAAAAAATATCGGCTGCGATGAAAATAAAATAAGCCTGATAACTCCGGGCGCCAAGCTTTCTCCCTACCAAGAAAATATTTTTAATAAGCTGGCTAGCGCCGGCCGGGTGAATTTCCACCGCAAATATTTTACGGTCGGCCTCGTAACCGCTTTAAACCAAAAACAAAAAATTGAAACGATTTTCCAGGCCATAAAAACCAGCTTGCCGGTAATCCCCAATATCCAGCTGATTATAATCGGCGAGGGCGAAGAAAGGAAGAATCTCTCATGGCTCGCAAAAAAAATGGAAATTGATAATCTAGTCTGGCTGGTCGGCGAACAGGAACAGCTGAAAAAATGGCTTGACAGTTTTGATGTTTTTTTGGCTTTGGGAGAAAAATTATCGCTTGATGATTATGGCAATATTCTAGAAGCCATGGCCGCCGGCCTGCCGGTTCTAGCTCCGCGCAATATCGGTCTGGAAGACTTAATTATGGAAAATAATACCGGCGCGCTGATTGAATCCAATAACAGCGAGATGCTGGCGCGGCAAATTATTAAATTACATCAAGACAAGCGTTTACGCCTGTTTTTAGGCAAAAACGGCCGAGAACGCGCCAGCCGATCATTCACTTTGGAAATAATGGTTGAAAAATTAGCAGTCATATTAAAAAATTAACTATTTTTGTTCAGGCTAAATTTACTAAATTTTCGTGCGAGGACTGTTTGAGCGAGCGTTAGCGAGCGAGTTCCGCAGTAGAAAATTTTGTGAATTTAGCCTGAACTTTCATGTCATAAAATAGCATGAATCATATTCTTATGACCATAAAAATAACCGAAAAAAATTACGGCGAACGGCTGGATAAATTTTTAACCGGCTCCGGCCATTTAAAGCTTTCGCGAAACCAAATCCAAAAACTGATTGAGCAAGGCTTAATCAGCATAAACAGCTTAACCGTTTCCGCGCATTACCTGCTTAGGCCAAACGACATTATTAATGTGGCCAAAAATCTTTTTTTGGATAAAAAATCAATTGATAAAGAGAAATTAGCCGGCCTGCCGGATCATAAAATAAAAATTATCCATGAGACCGCTGAATTTTTAGTGATAAATAAGCCGGCCGGACTGGCCGTGCATGGGCTAAATAATTACACCCTGGCTGATTGGCTGATGGAAAAATATCCAAAAATAAAAAAAATAGGCGATGACCCGGAAAGGCCGGGCATAGTGCACCGCCTGGACAAAGACGTTAGTGGACTGATGGTCATAGCGAAAACCCAGGCCGCTTTTAACAGCCTTAAAAAACAATTTCAAAACCGGACAATAAAAAAACAATACACCGCTTTAGTTCATGGCAAAATAATAAAAGACAGCGCTATTATTAACTTTCCGATTAAACGCTCGCGCGAAGGCTATAAAATGGCGGCTCTACCGGCGACGGTCAAAGGCGAACCGACCGAGGCCGGACGGCTGGCGGAAACGGAGTTTATGGTTTTACAAAGATTGATAAATTACACGCTGTTAAAAATAAAAATTAAAACCGGCCGCACTCATCAAATCAGGGTCCATCTGGCCGCCTACGGCCACCCGATCGTCGGCGATGATACTTACAGCACGGCTAAAACCAGAGCGCAAAATAAAAAATTAAACTTAGGCCGGATTTTCTTAATCGCCGACCATTTATCTTTTAACGACCTTAAGAATAAGCGGCAAGATTATAAAATAAATCTGACCGAAGAATTAAAAAATCTTCTAAAAATTGTAAAATAATATGAAAAAAACAGGAAAAATATTTATTATTGCCGGTCCGACAGGAGGAGGAGAAAGTACTATCACCAATAAAATAATAAATCGCTACCCTTCTTTTAAAAGGTTGGTCACGGCCACTACCAGAAAGCCAAGAATTAAAGAAAAACATAAAATTGATTACTATTTTTTTAACAAACCAAAATTCAAAAAAGAAATAAAAAAAGGCAACATTATTGAACATACCTATATTAAAAACCGTAAGGCATATTATGGCAGTTATAAGCCGGATCTAGAAAAAAAATTAAATGAAGGCTATAACATTATTATTAATCCAGACGCAGTGGGGGCAAAATATTATAAAAAATATTATAATGCTGTCACAATTTTTATAAAACCCGATTCACTTGAAAGCATCAAAAAAAGGCTTATTGCCAGAGATCCTAAAATCAAACCAGTTGAATTAAAAAAACGAATGGAAAATGCTAGAAATGAAATAAAAAATGAATCACGTTTTTACGATTTTACTGTTATAAATGCGCAAGGAAAGCTTAACCTGGCTATAAAAGAAGTCATTAAAATCATAAAAAAGCTTAAAGGAAAAAGATTGACAAAATCGGTTTATTATTATAGTATAACTAAATCATTAAATATTAAGCATATTTAAAATAGAACCGTTAATGTTCTATTTTTAAATATAAAAAATATGGCAAAAGCAAAAGAAGCAGTCATGGCGAAAATAAACCCGGAAGATTTAAAGCCCGGGATGACGGTCAGAGTCTACCAAAAAATTAAAGAGCTTAATTCTAAAGGCGAGGAGAAAGAAAGGGTGCAGTATTATGAAGGCATAATCATCGCTAAAAAGCACGGTAAAGAAGCCGGCGGAACGATTACGGTTAGAAAAGTATCCGACGGCGTTGGCGTGGAAAAAATCTTTCCTCTTAACCTGCCGACCATCACTAAAATAGAAATTAAAAAGCAAAGCCGGGTAAGGCGGGCTAAATTATATTTTTTGCGCGATTACAATAAAAAGATTAAAGACGTAAAAATCGCTTAAACTCCGGCCGAGGTGGCGAAACTGGTACACGCACTACCTTGAGGTGGTAGCGGGGGCAACCCCTTGCAGGTTCAAGTCCTGTCCTCGGCACCCACGCCTCGCGGACAGTTAGCTCAATGGTAGAGCACTGCGTTTACATCGCAGGGGTTGCAGGTTCGAGCCCTGCACTGTCCACATGAAATTTCTCTCCGCGTCTCCAAAACAAACTTTTAGCTTTGCAAAAAACTTCTCTAAAAAATTAACCGGCGGCGCTACACTTGGGCTAATCGGCGATTTAGGGGCCGGCAAGACTGTTTTCACCAAAGGTTTGGCGGCTGGTTTAGGCATTAAAAAAAACATCACCAGCCCGACTTTTGTCTTGATGAAAGTTTACTCCGTTAAATCATTAAACATTAAATTTTTAGTTCATATTGACGCTTACCGAATTAAATCAGGCCGTGATTTAATAGCTATCGGCGCTGATGAATATTTTAACCGGCCGGACACGGTAACTATCATAGAATGGGCGGATAAAATAAAAAAAATCTTGCCTAAAAAGGCAAAATTGGTTAAAATAAGCTTCCTAAAAAATAATTTAAGAAAAATTATTTTTTAATTTACCTCCTGTCCAGCTTTTTCTTCATTTAAACTATTACAATATTTTTGGATATCGCTACAAACTCGATCTTCTCCAAAGTTAATATTATTGCTTTCGCCAGGATATTTTTTTTCCTCTTCATCCCGTATATTTTGTACAATTTTTAAAACTCTACCATAACTATCGGCGATGGTTGTTTTACCTCTTTTTTTCGCATACTCGGCAAAATCATTCAATTGCATCTCAATCTGGCTGATAATTAAAAATTTTACGTGATGTTGGGCTAGGCTTCTTTTTTTATTATCTACCCACAACTTAATTATTTCATTTAAATTCTTCATATCAACGCCGATAATTACTCTAGGAACATTTTTCATTTCTCCACGATAAGTATCGGTTAAAAGGTATTGAATAACCCCAATATTCCCTTTATCTATCCGTTTTTTTATACTGTCCATTTTATCAATAATGCCTTTGCCAAAAGTTATATCTACGCCTAAAGCTAAATGGGAGGTTGATGATGTCTCGGTTTGCTCAAACTCGATTATTTCATCTATGCCATTTTTTAAATCATCATACCAAGAGGCTTTTTGAGCGGTAGCATGCTCCCCCAGCCAGCCGTTCATATCAATTTGATCATGAATTATGGCTTCAAAAACTATGGCATATTTTTGCGCTTCTATTTGCTCGGGCGTATTATCAATTTTAAATTTTTGCTGTCTTTGCTCCACATAATCACCATGCTCTTTTATTATCCGACTTTTATATAAATCTCTAAATTCGTCCTGACTTATTCTTTCTTCGTTAAGTAATTCAACAGCTTTTTTATAAGCTATGTTCAAATTTATTTCATGTTCTTCGCTATCACTTCCTCTTTCTTGTTTATTAATTAATATAGCTTCGGGTGAAAAATTTTTATTCATATTTATGATTTTTAATAGATAACAACAATAAAATTACGCCAACCGTTATCATTATGTCAGCTAAATTAAACACGGTAAAATATTTTAAATCCAAATAATCAATTACAAAGCCATATTTAAGCCTGTCAAATAAATTACTGCTGGCGCCGGCGATAATTAGAGATAACGCCACGGCCTTAAAGATTTGCGCCTTTTTAAGGCAAGCCAAGCCGAATAATATTAAAATTACTATTATCAAGGCGATTAAAATCATCAGCGGCCAGCCGGCTAAAGGCAAGGAAAAAGCAATATAGTAATTATTTTTATAGCTAAATTTTAAAATTTCACCCAATAAATTAAATTCGCTCGCCTGATTGGCAAAAGAAAAAACCTTAAAAAATCTATCCAGTGCAATAAAAAAAATGACAGCCATGCTAATCGCTATCATTTTTTTAAAATCTTTAAGCATAAGTCTCGCGCTAAGCCATTTTTTGCAGCTTGGTCTTGCAAGCAATGCAAGTATTGGCCACCGGCCTGGCCATAAGCCTTTTTTCGCCGATTTCTTTTTTGCAATATTTGCAGATGCCGTAAGTTCCTTTGGCAATTCTCACCAAAGCATTATCAACGTCGCGCAGAGCGCTCTCTAAAACTTTTTCCGTGGCCAAATTAGTGGTGTATTCGTCAATTTCTTGAACGCTCTCATCGCTCTTGTCGCCATAATTAGGAAATTTAGCCTGGTGCTCGTCTTTGGTATGCTCGTCTTTTTTAGTAAAACTCTTTAGATCTTCGCCTAGCTGTTTTTTACTGGCCAATAATATTTTTTTTATTTTCTCTATAGCCTTTTTGTCCATATTTTTATAGTTATTGTAAAACTAAACTCAATAATCCGCTTTAAACTAAAAATTTATTCTTGATACCAAGAATAAATTATCACTTATAATATACGCTATAAACGGCTTTTTGGCAAGAGTTTCCCTAAATTTAAAAGCGGCCCGATGAAGGGCCCTTAATATATAAAATAAATAAATGGCCTAATCGAGCCGCATCCCCAAAGATTTATTCCTTCTCCATCCGATGGATAGATAAGAAAATCCCTAGTCTTCGAGGCTGAAGCATTCTCGTTCACTTGAAAAATGCAAATTTTTGCTGTCTTTTGGTAAATCTCCTTTATTTTTATTTAGTAAGAAGACCTACCGTTATTTTGTTTTTGTTTTGTAAATTGCCATGTGAACTCTGGCATTTTAAGTCAGCAAAAAAGAAAAATTTTCCCAAAAATGTATTTTCGGAAGACTTTTCTATATATATTATTAATGACCTAATATAAGTATAACACTAAAAATAAGATAAGTCAATAATCTAAGCTAAGATTACAATGCTTTAATATTAGCCAATTTATATTTTTTATTTTTATTAGCTATAACTTAAGTCTACATTAATGTAGACTTAAGTCCGTTATTTATCCACATAGACCACTTGTTATCCACAATTTATCAAAACAACTTAAGTCCACAATTCTCTAGACTTAAGTATTTGAGGCCTGAGTGGGAATTGAACCCACGCATAAGAGTTTTGCAGACTCTCGCCTTACCGCTTGGCTATCAGGCCTTAATGCTAAATTTTACTTTCAAATCTTAATTAAATATACCAAATAAAATACCTTAAAACAAGTATAATAAAACACCCTTTTAAGGTGTGATTCTAATAGACAACATATCTAAAATCTCTAATTACTCTAAAACCTCTATTTTAGCCATTTTCACGCCAAACTTAACCGCGTCAGGTCTTTCTATCATCCAAACATCAACTCTATTAGAAAACCGCTTATTCATCCTATCGCGCACGACGAAGACTCTATCGCCAAACAATTCCGGTATTTTAACCTTAGAGCCGAAAGGTAAAAAGTTAGCCGCGATCGTATCCTCAACCCCATAATCGCAAACATTAAAGCCATTGGCGGTTATACAAGGAGAATTGTCGGTTTGCCCGGCCTCTGAATTATAAGCGGTTATGGTAACATGACGAGAAAAATCAATATCAGCCCCTCTGCTTTCCGGTAATTTACCGTTAAATTCCATAATATTAACGGCTACATCTTGGTTAATTTCATTTTGGCTAGAAATAATGCCTTTTTCTTGGCTAATATCAATATCTTTTTCCATTTGGCTCGCCATTAACGGCGCCGGGAATAATAAAAACTCAAAAAATAAAATAGCAACTAAAACAATAACCACTTTTTTGGCTTGTTTTAGAGTAATTATTTTATTATGATTTTTCTTTAAAGCTTCCATATTGGCTAATTTTAGATATTTTACTACATAAAAATCCCTATCATTTCCTTTGGGGAATAATTAGATAGGGATTTTCTTGTCTTATATTATAATGGTATCATGGATACGATCCGAAGTCAACCTATCTGCCTAACAGGCAGACCTTGACTTTTATTTTATTTTATTGTATTATACAAAATCAGCTCATTAAAAATTTTCTCAAAATTGTCCCGAAGAGAAAATTGTTTTTACTACATAGTCTTTATAGCCTTTTGCTTAGGATAATTTTAGAAAATAATATAAATCAACTTTTCCCTTAAAGGAGGATACGATTATCATGAAAACGAAAAAATCAATTTTGTTGGTATTATCCGCGATTATGTTAACGGTCACTATTGGTTGCTCCACCGTACAGCAGGTTGCAATAAAGGGCGGGGACGAACAGAAAATCTATACGTCGAATCATCGAGGCATCGTCCCTGGCCCGGATAATGCCGTCAGCGCGGCGACGGCTTACTCAATCGTTGAAAAAACAAATGCCGAAGTTGGCCTTATCGCAAGCTACAGCCAAAACGGGATACAATCCAATCGGGAGGGCGAGGCATTAGGGTTTATTATCAACGACAAACACAAAACATGGGATCTGACTATCAAAACAAAAATTGGCGGGTTAACAATTTTCCAAACTAACGTACCTCCGGAGAAAAAACTTGAGCACAGGCTACGATGGGGAGAATATGTTACGGTCTGGTCTGATGGCTACCAAAAATACACCAACACCCTAAAAGTTGCGCCTTACGCTGACGTGAGGACAAAAATTAAGAGGGAAAATAAAGAGGAAGAAGTAAGGGGTTATTGGATGACTCACTTACCGCAGTAGGACGGTAAAAAATATAATCCTAAATAACGAAAAGGCGTTTATCAATTTTCATCGATAAACGCCTTATTTTATTCTCACCAAATTAATATTTTATTAATACACTTACTTATATTTATTACTCGCCTGTATTATTTACTGGATTTGAAGGTGCCCCGCCTCCACCGCCTCCCCCATCCGGCAAACTGCTAAACACGAAATAAGTTATGGAGTAAGCCGCGGTAATAATAATTAAGCCGATAACCGCGCGCGTTAAAGTATTTTTTGCCAGCGTTACCTTTTCTTCGTCGCCTTGCGCCGTCATCCAGTTATAGCCGGCATAAATTATCAAAACTAGAAAAATTATGCCTAATAAGCCTAAAAAAGCGCTAATCGCAATTCTAATCATTTGCGGCATAGTATTTACCGTAGCCTCTTCGCCGCCCCAACCTTTAGTACCTGCTTTATCCAACTGATCAAAAAGTTCTACTCCTGCCCTGGCCTGGCAGGACTGAATACTAAACAAACTATTTATCAAAAAAATAACAGATAAAACGCTAAAAATAAATTTAATATATTTTTTGGCCATATTTATTATAATATCCTGGCTGTAAATATTAGCTTAACTAGTACCCATGTGCTAATCGCATAGGCGGCAATAGTTATAATCAAACCGATAACCGCGCGCTGAAGCGTATCTTTAGCTTTATTAACCTTTTCCTCTTCGCCCTGCGCTGTCATCCAGTTAAAACCGGCATAAATTATCAAAACTAAAAATATAACGCCTAATAAGCCTAAAAAAGCCTGAATAACTATGCCAACGATTTCCGCCAGCTTATATTGATCGGCAGCCGCATATGGCGCGGTGCCGCCTTCTTCTCCAACCTTTTTTAAACTATTATAAGCATCGCTAGAAGCTAGAACAAACGACGGAAAAATCAGCATCAGTAAAAATATTAAAATTACTATTTTTTTTGCCATAAAATTAATTTTAGTTTATCTGCGATTTTTATTCGGGTTGTGGAGTAGGGGCAGGCGTAGTCTGCCCTGATCCGGCGCCTTTTAAAGTTCCGACTTCTATTCTAGCCATAACAAAAACGCTAATAGCGTAGGCCGCGACGATTATAATAACACCGACGATGGCCCGCTTTAGCGTGTCTTTAGCTTTTTCCACCTTTGCCTCTTCGCCCTGCGCCGTCATCCAATTATAGCCGGCGTAAAGCATATAAGTTAAAAGCACCACGCCGATAACGCTTAAAAAAGCGTTGATGACGATTTGAATTAAAGATAATAAATCTCCGGAAGTATCATAACCGCCGTCAGATCCAGCGAATAGCGTTTTAGCATCTATATCATTTTTCGTTTCCTCTTTTAATAAACCAGCAAAACATAAATTACCAATCAAAAAAACAAAGAAAAATAATATTATTGCCAAATAAAATTTTTTACTTTTATAAATCATAATTAATCCAATTAAATTAAAACAGTCTGTCAAAAATAAACCTCCAAATAGCGTAAGCGCCAACTACGATAATTATGCCGATTATAGCCCGATTTATAGTATCTTTAGCTTTAGAGACTTTCTCCTCTTCGCCGCGCGCCGTCATCCAGTTATAACCGGCGTAAATCATTAAAATCAAAAAAATTGAACCCACTAAAGCTAAGGCGGAACTTATAATAGTTCCGATTGCCACAGATAAGCCAAATTCTCCTGCTACTTGATAAGGCCCTTTTGTTGCTCCAACCTCCTGCAATTTTCCTAGCGCGGCATTTTCGGCTAAAACCAATTGCGGCAAAACAATAATAATTGCCAGCCAAACCAATAAAATAATTTTTGAATATTTTTTAATCATTATATTTATATTTCAACTAATTACTCAATAAATATTTTTATAATACCAGCGTCCTGAAAATTTTCTAAAATAATTCGTGTGTCATTCTGAAAGAAGTTCCGGCCCCGACTCTTCTAAGGTGGCCGTGCCTAAAGCATTAATTACATACCAGCTAATGGCGTAAGCGGCTAGAACAACCACTAAGCCAATAATCGCATTCTGGATAATTTGCTTGGCTTTTTCCACCTCCTGCTCGTTGCCCCGCGCCAGCATCCAAATATAACCGCCGTAAATCGCCAAAATTAAAAATAATACTCCGATGAAGCTTAAGGCCGTTGTAATAACTAAAGAAATCATACTTTCGGCTGTTACGCTATCGCTAACATTATAACCTGCTCCATCTGGACCGGCCACTTCATCAAGCGTGCTGTTTTTACCAAAAGCATCATACAAATTATCAGTCTTGGCCTGGGAAAAAAGAGGCGCTAAAATAACAAACCATAGAATCAAAACCAAGGCTAAATTTTTTATAACTTTAAAATTTATGATTTTCTCCATAAAATTACCATTAATTCTGTTATGGCGTAAGCGCCTAAAACTACGGCTAAACCGATTACCGCGTAAATTATAATATTTTTGGCTTTGGCGACTTCCTGTTCATTGCCCCGCGCCAGCATCCAGAGAAATCCCGCATATATCATTAAGCCCAAAAAAATTACGCCTAAAAAAGTTGTTGAAATATTTAATATTTTACCGATCTTTTGCGGCAGAGATAAACTATTCGCCGGGTCCGCAGTATAACCGATTCCTGCGCCAGCCTCTGTTAAGCCTTTGTTGAATGATGATGCTGCTGATATTTTTATAATGCCGGCGTTAAACAAAAAACCGTTTAATAAAACAACGCCGACTATAAAACATAATATTTTTTTCAACCCGTTAGAAATTCTGGTTTTATTAGCTTGCATATTTTTAAAATAACACTCATAAAATTTTATAATTTCTAACGGGTTTCATAAAGATATTATTTGCCTACAATCCCGCTAAGATAAGTAGTTATGGCATAAGCCATTAGAACTATGACCAAGCCGATAACCGCGGCGATTATAATATCTTTGGCTTTGCCGGCAGTCTGCTCGTTGCCCATGGAAAACATCCACATATAACCGCCGTAAATTATCAAAATGAAAAAGGCCACGCCTAAAAAAGATAAGGCCACGCCAACGATTTTGCCAATTGTTTCTGATAGAGTTGCGGTCTTTGTTATATTGTTGCCAAATCCACCTGTCGCGGTTTTATTTAAACCTGTGTCATCTTCAATAGCGGCCAACCCTACCTGCGCCACCATTAAAAATGATAAAACAAATAACAGGCTAATAAAGATAAATTTAAATTTTTTGGTCAAAAACATACACAAAAATTTCTGTCATTCCGGCCGTAGCCTGTCCTGTACTTGATACAGGATGCCGTAATCCAGAGTTCAGCGCAACGAACAAATTTCTGGATTGCTGGTCAAGCCCGCAATGACGATTTAATTATTCCACCGCTCTGCTCACGAGATCAAAATCATGTTCAGGGCAGTGGCCCGGGCTAAGCCCGGAACCACCTTTTTTAACACCGGTGTTAAAAATTTTATGTCGCGGTAGCGGCAGACAATTGATTCAAGACAAAAGTCGCGATGGAAAAAGCTCCAAGAATAATTACCAAGCCGATAATGCCGGCGGTGATTAACTTCTTGGCTTCGCCAACCTTATCTTCGTTGCCTCCGGCAGTCATCCATTTAAAGCCGCCTAAAAGAATAATAATAACAGCGACAATACCTAAAAAGCCTAAAATTACATTGATAATGGAGGCGGCAATTTCGCGCGGATCTTTTACTCCTAAGCCGGTCGCGTCTGTTATAACCGCCGACCCAGCATCGTTACCGGTTCCCTCTCCCCAAACGTCAACGCCATCAACAGCTAAAGCCGGTAAAGAGAAGGCCATAACCGGAGTCAGCACCAACAAAGCCATGGCAAATACCACTGCTTTTTTCAATAATATTTTTTTCATTTTTCACCTCCCCTCAAGAAAACACGAATATGCGCGAATTCAACCCGCGATATTTGTGCCGTTTAAATAATTTAAGTTATTAACACTAAATATATTTTACCATAAAACGCAAAAGCGAGCCAATAACTAATAACGCAAAAGCTATAAGTTGCGAGCTACGGCGAAAACTGTTATAATTTTCTATATTATGACTGCTTCATATTCATCAAACCGCGTAAAATCGCCGCAAAATTGGCGCCAAGCCAAAAAAAAATATTTTTTAAACAAAGCCAAGAAAAATTCATCTGATTTCGGCAATCGGGGAGGCGTTAAACAATATTCAAGCGGAAAAAATAAGAATCCCCTAAAAATAAACCTGGCTAAAACCATCTTTATCGGCCTTTTGGCTTTATTTATTTTTGGCTATGCCGGTTTTCTTTGGCTAACGCACGATCTGCCTGATCCTAACCGCTTGATTGAACGCCAAGTGGCGCAGAGCACAAAAATTTATGACCGCACCGGGCAAACCATCCTTTACGAAATCCACGGCGACCAGAAGCGCACCATGATTAGTTTGAGTGACGTGCCGGATAACTTAAAAAACGCCACTATTTCCATAGAAGACAAAGATTTTTATAAACATGGCGGCTTCAGCCTCTGGGCTATTTTTAGAACGCTGGTAACCGACGTTCTTTTCGGCAAGCGAGCCGGCGGCTCAACCCTAACCCAGCAATTTATTAAAAATTCGGTTTTAACCAATGAAAAAACCATCACCAGAAAAATCAAAGAAATAATTTTAGCTTACCGGTTGGAAAAAAAATTCTCTAAAGATGAAATTTTGCAGATGTACTTTAATGAAATCCCTTACGGTTCAACCGCTTACGGCGTTGAAGCGGCCAGCCAAAAATATTTCGGCAAATCGGCGCGCGATTTAAACTTGGCCGAAGCGGCCATTTTAGCGGCTATACCGCAAGCGCCCAGCCGCTATTCGCCCTACGGCCCGAATAAAGATATTTTATTGGCGCGGCAAAAATATATTATAGATTTAATGGTAAAGTACGGCTATACTTCTAAAGCCCAGGCCGAAGAAGCAAAAAATTTTAAACTAACATTCAAGCCCCAATCAGACAATATCACGGCGCCGCATTTTGTTATGTATGTTAAAGAAATCTTAGCGGATAAATACGGGGAAAAAACCATAGAGCAGGGCGGCTTAAAAATTTATACCACGCTTGATTTATACAAACAAAAAATCGCCGAAGAAGTAATCAGCGCCAAAGCGGTTGATAACGAAAAAAAATACCAGGCAACAAACGCCGCCCTGATTTCCATTGACCCGAAAAACGGCCAAGTTCTGGCCATGGTGGGCTCGCGCGACTATTTTAACGACGATATTGACGGCCAGGTCAACGTGACGCTGCAGCCCCGCCAGCCAGGCTCGTCGTTTAAGCCTATAGTCTACTCGGCCGCGTTTATCAAGGGCTACACGCCCGAGACCGTGCTGTACGACGTGGTGACTAATTTTTCCACTGACCCGAATCCGGCCAATGCTTACGAACCACATAACTATGATTTAAAAGAGCATGGCCCGGTTACCATCAGGCAGGCCCTGGCCGGCTCTTTAAACATACCGGCAGTTAAGGCTCTTTATCTTGCCGGAGTTAATAATGTTATAAGTTTAGCGCAAAATTTCGGCTATACCACGTTTAATGACAAAGAGCGTTTTGGCTTGTCTCTGGTTTTAGGCGGCGGCGAGGTAAAATTATTGGAACACGCCAACGCTTTTAGCGCTTTCGCCCGCGAAGGCGTTAAGCATCCGATCGCCGTTATTTTAAAAATTGAAGATAAGGACGGCAAGATTTTGGAAGAATTTAAAAATCAGGATGAAAAAATTTTAGACGCGGGTATCGCGCGCTTAACCAACAGTATTTTATCCGATAATTCGGCGCGCGCTTATATTTTCGGCCAAAACAACTATCTGACCCTAGGTTCAAGGCCGGTAGCGGCCAAAACCGGCACTACCAACGACTACCATGACGCCTGGACCATCGGCTACACGCCGTCAATCGTCACCGGCGTCTGGGTGGGCAACAGCAATGGCAAAGAAATGAAACGAGGCGCCGACGGTTCGGTGGTGGCCGCGCCGATTTGGCACGATTACATGGATAAAGTTTTAGGCAATACGCCGATTGAGTATTTTAATCCCCCGGACAACAAACCAACCGGCAAACCCGTGTTGGACGGCGTGATTGACCCTGATACCGCGGTTAAAATTGATAAATTCTCCGGGCTTTTAGCCAATGAATTTACGCCGGCCAGCGCTATCGTAGAAAAACAATTTAAACAAACTCATTGTATTTTATACTATATTAATAAAGACGACCCGCGCGGACCGGCGCCGTCCGATCCGAAAAACGACCCACAATTTGCTTTATGGGAAAGCAGAGTTTTAGAATGGGCAAAAAAACAAGGCATTGTAAATTCAGCGCCGCCGACCGAATATGATAACGTCCATCGGCCGGAATTTAACCCGATCATATCAATTGATTCTCCGAGCAATAATCAAACCATCGCTGACCAATTATTAAACGTGCAAATCAGCGCTACGGCTCCGCGCGGCATTAACCGAGCCGAATATTATATTGACGGTTACTTATTCGGTTCCTCGGTTGCCTATCCCTTTGATCTTAATAAATCAGTAAGCTCTTTAAGCAACGGCTTCCATAGTTTAACCGTGCGCGTTTGCGATGATGTTGATAATTACTCTGAGCAAAAAATAGAATTTAATTTAATAAATAATAATAAGCCAAAAACCACTAAAATCAGCCTAACTCTAACTCAGCCTCTTGACGCGACCAGCATTAATAAATATGATTTCCCTTTACTCTTAAAAGCCGAGGTGGTTAATCCGGAGCAGGCCGCCGGCGTCACTTTTTATTTTAAAGACTCTAGCGGTAAAATACAGCAGATTGCCAAAAGCCAAGTTATAGATAAAACCGCCGAGGCCCAAATGACCAATATTTTAACTCCCGGCTCCTATAAATTTTATGCCGAAGCGCGCGGCTGGTATGGCCAAACCGCTAAAAGCGAAGAAGCTTCTATAACTGTTAATAGCCTGCCCCTAGCCGCCACTACCACACCGGCGGCTGCCCAATAATACTTTATAATAAAAAAGCCGCTTCATAAATATAGAGGCGGTTTTTTATTATATTTATCTTATTGTTTTATCGGCATAATGATATACAAATAACTTTCATCTTGCTCCGGCCTGATAATGCACGGAGTATTAGAGTCTATAACCTCAATCTTAACCGTTTCTTTTTCAATATTGCTTAAGCCCTCTAATAAATAACGATAATTTACCACAATGCTATTGTCATCACCCGACACCTTGGCCTCTAAATTTGTTATATTTTCCCCGGTTTGCCCGGAAACCGAAGAAATCACTACTTGATTTTTGCCTAAAGGAAAATCTAAATTAACATCATTAATGCCGGTTTTAGAAAATAAAGAGGCCATTTTTACGGCGCGAATTAATTCTTGCCGGTCAATAGAAATTTTAGTTTTACTGTTGTTGGGGATAATCTGCTGATAGTCGGGGTATTGACCTTCAATTAAACGCGAGACCAATTCAGTTGAACCATAAGTAAATAAAATTTGATTTTCTGAAATATAAAATTTTATTTCCGAGTTTTTTTCTTCCACTTCGTCATCTAAATTAATTGATAAAACCCTTAATAGCTCCTGTAAAGTCTTAGCCGGCACAATAATCTTTTTTTCTTCTTCGTTGTTTGATTTGATTTTAATCTTTTTTTCAGCTAAGCGATAGCTGTCGGTCGCGGCCAGAGTTAAACTGCCACCAGAAAAATCAAAAAGTACGCCGGATAATTCCAGTCTGGTTTCACTTAAAGCGGTGGCAAAAATTACCTGGGAAATCGCCTTTTTTATTTCTTCGGCCTCCGCGCTAAAATAATTTTTTCTGTCAACTTCCGGTATCAAAGGAAATTCTTCGGCCGATTGGCCTTTAGCCTTGGCTTGATAATTTTCGCAATCTACTAACAAATCATTCTCTTTCTGCTCCAGGCCGATCTTTTTATTCGGCAAAAGATTTATGCAATCAGAAATAATTTTTGAACTTACGGTAAACGACCCTTCACGCTCAATTTTTCCCCTAACCGTGCTAACTACGCCAATCTCCAAATTAGTGGCGATTAGCTTTATTTTGCCTTCTTCGGCTTTAATTAAAACATTATTCAATATCGGCAAGTTAACGTTTTTCCCCGAAACATGCCCGACTAGCGCCAAGCCTTGCTTTAAATTTTCTTGCAAGCTGAATATTTTTAATCCGCCGGAGTTTTGACTTGTCATAATATATTTTAATTATCCGTCCCGTTTTTATAAATTTTCAACGGGTTGATAAACTTGTTAGTTATTAATTAATATAGTATTTATAATATTAAGAAATAATAATAACAATAAGCGGGTTGATAAACTGGTTTAGTATTAAATTTTAGCTGATCTTTGATTTTTTATTGGTTTTGTTAGCGGTTAAATATATGTTAAAAAGGGTGTTGAAAAATAAACCGTTTGGGGATAAAATTTTTATTGGTAAATTTATTAACGAATAGTTAACAGGTAAATCAGAACTTTTCACCAAACTATTAACCGCTATAAATTACTTGTTTAATAGAATCTACGTGTTGTTTTATTTTTTCATCTTCTTGGCACTCGCGTTCTATTTTATTGTAAGCATGCATGGCTGTTGTGTGATCGCGGCCGCCTAATTCTTGGCCGATTGAAGGATAAGAAGCATTGATTTCTTTGCGCATTAAGTACATAGCGATTTGTCTGGGCACAACCAATTCTTTTTTACGGCTTTGCCCGATCAGATCTTTAATGTTTATATCAAAAAATTTAGCCGCTGCCTCAATAATGGTTTTAGCCGTAGTTGATTTAGATTGAAAATTAGAAATTATGCCGGCCAAAATGCTTTTAGTTGAATCTATCGACGGCAGAGAGTTATTAAACTCATAATAAGCGATTAAGCGATTTAAAGCCCCCTCTAATTCGCGGATGTTATTAGTGATATTAGTCGCAATGTAAGCTAAAATTTCTCTATCAAGCTTATAATTTTTTTCTCGGCACTTAGTTTCCAGTATGGCTATCCTGGTTTCTAAATCCGGTGAGCTGACATCAGCAATCATGCCCCACTCAAAGCGCGACAGCAGCCTTTTTTCTAAGGCCGGTATGGCTTTGGGCGGCCGGTCTGAAGAAATTACTATTTGTTTATTGGTTTGATGCAGTTCATTAAAAGTATGAAAAAATTCTTCTTGTGTGCCGTCTTTGCCGCCCATAAAGTGGATATCGTCAATCAGCAACAAATCAACATTGCGGTAATGGTCTTTAAAGTCTTTGGCTTGGCCGTTTCTCACCGCCTGGACATAGTCATTAGTGAATTTTTCACAGGAAACATATAAAATTTTATCACTTTTTTTGGATAATTCGTGCCCGATAGCTTGCAGTAAATGGGTTTTTCCCAAGCCGACGCCGCCGTAAATAAACAACGGATTATAAGCATGGCCCGGGTTAGCGGCTACGGCCTGGCAAGCCGCATGCGCCAATTCGTTGTTTTTTCCAACAATAAAACTGTCAAACACGTAACGGTTGTTAAGGCCGAAGCGGTTAACAATTTTCGGTTTGCTCTCGATCGTATTTTCAGTTTTAACTCTTTTTATAAAATTTTCCGGCGTTGAGTCTTTTTTAGCTTCAACTTTGTAAAGAATTTCCTTAATTTCTCCGGAACCGACGCTTTTGAAAGCATTGGCGATTTCTTTGTGGTATTTTTTTTCCAGCCAGGCTTTAGTGAAGGTATTGGGCACGCAGATAATGACGCGGTTATTTTCCAGAGAAGAGATAAAAGTGCTTTTAAACCAAGTAGTGAAGTTAGCCCTGGACAAGCTAAGTTCAATTTCACCTAAAATAGCTTGCCAAAGTTGTTCATTGTTCATAGCGCGAGGGGGTTACGATTTATTTAAAATAAAAATATCTAATAGTAATATAAAATTGATAAAATAATTAGCGAGTTCATTTCAATAGCCATTATAACAGCTTAATTATAAATGTAAAATAGACTTTAATGTTTACAAACTGTTAATAAATAGTGGAAAAGATTATATTAGCTTTTTATTTTTAAAAAAGCGTAATAATATTTTTTAGTTTGACTTTAAAAAGGTTAAATGTTATGTTTTATTTGAGATAAAGCCGTATATTTATCTCTTTAAATTTTTATTAATAATATTTGTTTATATTTTATGCCAAAAAGAACTTATCAGCCGAATAAAAAACGAGCTAAAAGAAAACATGGTTTTAGAAAAAGAATGCAGACAAAAAATGGCCGTAATGTTGTTAAAAGAAGAAAAGCTAAAGGCAGAAAAAGGCTGTCAAAATAAAGCTAACTAAAGCCTGTTCGGCAATTCGTTTATATTTAATATTTATGTTAGCCAGGCGACTCCGTTTAGCCAAAGAAAAAGATTTTAAGAGAATATTTAAGCTGGGGAAATCTTCTTATGCTAAAATTTTTGGTATAAAAGTTTTAGCTAATAAGCTAGAGGTTAATCGTTATGGCATTGTAATTAGTGCTAATGTTAGCAAAAAAGCTACAGATAGGAATAAATTAAAAAGGCAGCTAAGAGCAATTATTAAAGAATTTGATGAAAAAATTATCCAAGGATTTGATCTGGTGATTATAGTGGCTCCGGCCGTCTTAAGCCAAAAATACGAATTTATAAAAAGCGAGCTGAAAAAATTATTGGTTGCATTAAAATTATTTAAGCTCGGCAAATAACATGCTTAAATTTTATCCGCGCTATATCGCGGTAAAAATTTTAAAGATTTATCAGAAAACGCTTTCTTTTGATCATGGTATTTTTAAATTTTTATATCCTAACGGTTTTTGCCGTTTTCACCCGACTTGCTCTGATTATGCCATAGAGGCTATAGAAAAATACGGCTTTTTAAAGGGCGGAAGCAAGGCGATTTGGCGGGTTTTGCGCTGTAATCCATTTAATTCCGGAGGTTTTGACCCTCTGAAATAATTTTTATTATTTATGTCTCAAATTTTTAACCTTATTTTCTATCAGCCCATACTTAATCTTTTGGTTTTTTTATATAATATCGTCCCGGGGCATGATATCGGCTTGGCCATAATAATCATGACAGTGGTCATTAAATTAATTTTATTGCCTTTGTCCAAACAGTCGATAAAATCACAAAAATCTTTGCAGGAATTACAGCCCAAAATTGATGAAATCAAGAAAAAATACGCGGACAATAAAGAAGAACAGGGCCGAGCCATGATGCAGTTGTACAAACAGGAAAAAGTAAATCCGCTTTCTTCTTGTTTGCCGCTATTAATCCAGTTGCCGTTTTTATGGGCGGTTTTTATGGTTTTTAGAGCAGGTTTAAGCGGTAAATCTCTTAATTTGGTTTACTCTTTTATTCATCAGCCGGAATTAATTAACACCATATCTTTGGGTTTTATTGATTTGGCAAAACCCAATGTAGTTTTAGCTGTTTTAGCCGGTTTAGCTCAATTTTGGCAGGCGAAAATGATGACTATAAAGCGTCCGGAAGTTAAAAGCCAGGGCGCCAAAGATGAAAATATGATGGCGATTATGAATAAGCAGATGCTCTATATGATGCCGGCTTTAACTGTTTTTATCGGATTGTCTTTTCCCGGAGGGTTGGCGCTTTATTGGCTGGTCACTACTCTTTTAACAGCCTTACAGCAATTGTATTTGTTTAAGAAGAAAGAGACAGTATAAAAGATATTTGTACAATATAAAAAAACCGCTCTTGCCAGTAAGGGGTGGTTTTTTATATGGTGTACTTTTTTATAAATTTTTATATTCGTGGCGCTTCGCTAGGACTTACTTTTTATGACTAAAAAGTAAGCAAACCTGCCTGCCGGCAGGCAGGAAGTCTCGGGGGTTTCCGATTGGCTATCTAGCTGATTTATCTTATCTCTGTAAGCAATGGCGCCAACTCCAACCCCCGAACCCCCTTGGTGATTTTTAATTGTATTTTAAGGCGAACCTAGAAAAATTTAGGAATAGATTTTTTAAAAGCTTCTATTTTTCCCCACGATTACGTTTAAATGTTTTTTAACAACCGTGATTTCGGCCGGCGCGTTTATGGGAATTGATCCGTCTAAAAGCAATTGATGTTTTAAATTATGGATGGTGATTTTTTTAATTTTAAAAATTGATTGGTGGTCTTGCCTGGTAAAAAAATTTTTATTGCCGTAAGTATTTACAACTAATTCCAAAAGTCCGTCATCGGGGATAAATTTTACGTTAGGCGGCAGCTTGATTTGTTCTCCGATTAAATTAAAAATATAGATTAAACCTTTTTCCGTAGTTTCAATAGTGTAATTTTTATTCATGTCAATCACGGTTCCTTGATTATTTATGCTAATATTAGATAAAAAATATGTTTGGTTAGCCAACCCCAGGTCAAGCTTAACCAGCAGCCTGGCTGATAAAATATCGCAAGCCGCTTCGGCCGATTCAATGCCTAAGCTTTTAGCAATCTGATTGTTGTCTTCGCCGATCGGTATAATGCCTAAAGGAACTTGGCTGCCGGCCAAAGAATTTATAATTTGATTAACGATTTTATTATTGCCGACCGCGATAATAGTTTTAGCTCCGCGCCTAAGTTCGCTGCTAATTGTTTCTTGGATGTTTCTGGTCGGGCTAAGTCTGGAGATTTTGCCGTTTAATCCTAAATCAGTGATTCTGGTTTCAACGCGCGCCAACAAGCGGTCGTATTTTTTTTGATTCAAAAAAGAATCGTAAACAAAAATGTTCATTATAAAAATTTAGGCCTATTTATCTTTATTTATTTTTTTAATTTCTTCAGTTCCGGCCGTCATAACGCATTTGCCGTTAAAGACAGCCCCGCGTTCAATTGATAAACCGGAAGTTTCGATGTCGCCGAAAATTTTAGCCGTGGCCGTAATCTCCAGAAAGCCTTTAATTTTAACGTTGCCCGCGACTTGGCCGCCGATTTTTGCTTCTTTAGCCTCTACGTTGGCGGTTATTTTGGCTGTTTTGCCGACCTCCAGATTGCCATTAGTTTTTAGGCTGCCTTCAACCGTGCCTTCCACGATAATATTGCCTTGGCCGTTAAAATCGCCCTTAACTTTAACTGATGGCCCGATGACAGTTTCAAATTCATTGAAAACTTCTCCTTGGTCTTGTTTGTTGAACATAAAGTATATGTAAATTATAAGTTATTATAGATAAACAGACTTTAGGAATTTAGCTATATTAATTCTAGGCAAGTCTAGTCGGTTTGTCAAAATAAAATAATTAAGTTATTATGTAATTGGAGTTAAAATATCCATATACGGTGTTTATCCTCACACCTTCCTAAGTGCCTCTGGCTTACGGGGGCGAAGGAAGTTTTAAGCCTTTTTGCGTGGTTCTATTCCCAAAAGGCGTGGGGATTTATTTTTTTTTGATTTTCAATTATAATTGATTTACCCTGCGCAGATAACATGGTTTGGCAGGTGTAGTTACACAACTTTAAAGCTTAGGAGAAAGTTGTTGTTTAAATTAATTTCAGTTTGATCATAGATGGAGTTATTGTAGGTTATTATGAGCTCTCGTAGTTCAATGGATAGAACAAGGGACTCCTAAGCCCTAGATAGAGGTTCGATTCCTCCCGAGGGCACATGGTTGTTTTTTATTTTGCTAAAGTTAGCATAAATATTAATATTTTAGCTAATATTAAATAAAATTATAATTATTTGATTGTTTATAAGGGCCGTTGGCGCAGCTGGTAGCGCGTCTGCATGGCATGCAGAAGGTCACCGGTTCAAATCCGGTACGGTCCACCAACAGATTGAACAATTGCCTGTTCTATCAAAAACTCTAATAAATAACTCAAAAAATATATGACATTTAATAAAGACAATTTTAAGCCAGAAGTTGAGGATTTTGCCGGCCTAGTATTAGTTGATTTTTTCGCTTTATGGTGCGGTCCTTGCCAGATAATGTCTCCGATATTGGAAGAGATAATTAAGGAGAATAAAGACGAGAAGATTAAGATCGGCAAACTTAATATAGACGAAAATCAGGAAATAGCCACTCAATATAATGTTATGAGCATCCCGACATTTTTAGTCTTTAAGAATGGTAAGGTGGTTGATAAAAAGATAGGTTATGGAGACAAAGAAGAGATTGAGCAGTTGATCGCAAAAAATAAATAGATTATAACTTTAAGTCCACAAATTTGTGGACTTAAAGTTTTTATATGAAACGTGGATAAGTCCACAAATTTGTAGACTTAAGTTTAGCGAGGTGTTTAATATTAGCAAAATATATTTAAGTGCATAAGTTGGGGGTAAATAAGGATAGATTGTTATAATTATATAAATTTTATGTTTGATACAATAATTATTGGAGCCGGTCCAACGGGGATGACGGCCGCAATATATGCCGCCAGAAGAATGATGAAAGCGCTGGTAATTTCTAAAAATATAGGCGGCCAAGTTATTTGGGCTTCTGATATAAAAAATTATCCAGGCATTGAATTTATCGGTGGCGTTGATTTAATAAATAAAATGAGCCAGCAAGTGAAAAATTTGGGGGTTGATATTAAGACTGAAGAAATAAAAAAAATTAGCAAAAATAGCGACAGCAGTTTTTTAGTTGAAACCGGTAAAAACAGTTATTCGGCTAAAACGATCATTATCGCCATGGGCCTTGAGTCTAAAAAATTGAATTTAGACAGAGAAAATGAATTAACTGGCAGGGGAATAAGCTACTGCGCTAATTGCGACGGACCTTTATTTAAAGGAAAAAATGTGGCCGTGGTTGGCGGCGGTAATGCGGCTTTGGACGCGGCTGAAGTTATGTCTAAAATCGCAGAAAAAGTTTATTTGATTTACCGCAAGTCCAAGCTTAAGGCTTTTGAAACCATGATTTTGGCGGTTAAAAATAAAAGCAATGTAGAGATAATATTAAGCAGCGAAATTAAGGAAATAATAGGTAATGAAAAATTAGAGAAATTAAAAATAATTAGTAATATTAGCCAAAAATCAAGAGAATTAGATGCTGACGGCTTATTTATTGAGATTGGGTATCAGCCTAAAACAGATGTGGTGGCGGATTTGGTAGAAAGAGATAGTTTAGGACAGGTTGTTGTGGACTTAAATGGCAAAACTAGTTGTGATGGCATTTTTGCGGCCGGAGATGTGACGCAAAGCGAATTTAAACAAATTATTATCGGTTGCGGACAAGGAGCAGTGGCCGCATTGTCAGCTTATAAGTATTTGCAGACGAAAGAATAGTTGGCATAGGTTGAGCAGATTCACTTATTTGAGCATAAAATGATAATATAGATGATAATAATTTGATAATATAAATCATATATTTTATCTAATATTAAGATAAATAATCCTATAAAATATTATAATGGATTTAAATGAGGAAAAAAAATTATTTTCTCAAGGTTATAATATAATAGGCGCTTTAGATGAAGCCGGCCGAGGGCCGTTAGCCGGTCCGGTGGTAGCGGCTTGCGTTATTTTTAATGCCGGCGTTAAGATAAATAGTGATTTATTAATGGTTAATGATTCAAAGAAATTAAGCGAAAAGACTAGAGAATTTTTGTTTGAGTTAATTAAGCAAAATTTTATTGAAGTCGGCATAGGCGTTTGTGATCATAACACAATAGATAGAATTAATATATTGCAGGCTACATTTTTAGCCATGAAAAAGGCGATTAGTTCTGTAAAAAGTAAGCCGGATTTTATTATAGTTGACGGGTCAATTAAATTGCCGAACTGTTCAATTCCGCAGCAGACTTATATTAAGGGCGATGAAAGGCTCTTTACCATTGCCGCGGCTTCAATTATCGCCAAAGTGGCCAGAGACCGCATAATGCTGGAGATGGACAAGCTATATCCTAATTATGGCTTTAGCCGGCATAAAGGCTATGGCACTAAATTTCATTTGGAGAAATTAAGGCAATATGGTCCATGCGCGATTCACCGGTTAAGTTTTAATAAGGTTAAATATGGCAGTAGATAAGCTTGTTTTATAGAAAAAAGTATATTATAATAGAGCTATAGCAATAATTTTTTTATATGATAGGATCAACAGGAGGCAATACATTGATTGACGTCAATTTGCTTTTTAGCAAAGCTCAAGTCGGAGAAAAAATGAAAATCGCGGATTTGGGCTGCGGCTCTTCCGGCCATTTTGTTTTTCCAGGAGCCAAGCTAATAGGAAAAAAAGGAGTTATGTATGGCGTGGATATTTTAAGGACTGCCTTAGAAACGGTTAGCAAGCGGGCGCGCGCGGAAAATTTAGCTAATATTAAAACAATTTGGAGTAATTTAGAAATATTTGGCGCTACTAAAATTGAAGCCGGCAGCTTAGACGTCGGGTTATTGATTAATACTTTATATCAATCGCATAAGCGAGCGGAGATTTTAAGGGAATCAATTAGGCTATTGAAGAAAAATGGCAAGTTAGTTATTGTTGAATGGAAAAATGTTGCCGCGCCGTTCGGGCCGCCGACAGAGGAAAGGGTAAAAAAAGAATTAGTTGACAACGCGGCTAAAAAACTCGGGTTAAGGCCGGAGGAGGAATTTGAAGCTGGGCCTTATCATTACGGCTTGGTTTACGTAAAATTATAAGAAATTTATTATAAATATGGGGAATTTTTTAACCTGGAATTTTTGGTTTAGCGCCAGGCCAGGCGCCTTTATCGGCCTGTCACTTAAAATAGTTTTAGGCTTAATTTTTTTATTGATTATTCTATCCATAGCCAGCGGGGTTATTAAAAAAAGATGGTCTAACGGCCTATATGCTTCTTTCTGGAACAGCTTGTACATTTTTTTCTTAAGCAATGCCATTATCGGTTTGTTGTTAACCTTTTTTAATTATGAAATGGTGCCGTTTTTATCCTCTCGCTTTTGGTTTCTTCTCTGGGCGATCAGTATGTTGACTTGGCTATTTTTTATTTTTAGAATTATCATGAAAATACCTGGGAAAAGGGCGCAGCTGGAAAAAGAAAAAGAATTTAAAAAATATATTCCGTAAATTGATGATGGTAATTTTTATATAGAGCTGTTTAACAGCTCTTTTTTAATTTAATTATGACCCATAACCAAAGAATAGGAGAATTTGGCGAGGCATTAGCCAAAAATTATTTAGTTAGGCATGGTTATAAAATTATTGACGCTAATGTTAAATTAAGTTATCAGGAGCTTGATATCATAGCTTCGCATGATGATAAAATCGTCTTTATTGAAGTAAAAACCAGAATCAGCCAATTTTATGGGCCGGCGGAAAATGCTTTTCAATTTACTAAGCTTGAAAGATTCAGGCGGGGAATGGAAATGTATATTAGCAATAATAATTTATATGTTGAAGAGATCAGGGCTGATTTAATTACTGTGGATATCGACCAGATTAAAAAAACAGCCAAGATAAAGCATTATAAAGATGTAATCTAGATTATTTTAATGGGTTTTGCCAGCCATGTCCGGCTTATGCACTTGTTTATTAACAATTTATCAGCGCTTAATAACATTTTATCAACTTATAATACACTTGACTGGCTTAAGCTCCGATGGTTAAACTGAAATTACCGCAAATAATTTTTGTTAGGAGGGAGATGCGGTAAAATTTTTCAAAATTTTCTAATTAGGGCTAAAAGGAAAAATTGGCTTAGCTGGTTTAATCCCTTTAGCCCTATAATAGAAAAATTTAAATTTAAGGAGGCTGTAATAATAAATTTTAAACATCATGAAAGCATTAAAAAGTTTGTTATGCGTAGGCCTCGTTTTGTTTTTTGTTATAATTTTTTCGGCTGAAGCGCGAGCCGAAGTGGCAATGCCAAAAATAATTAAATTAATTGGCGCGGAAAATTTTATTGTAGCCGGGTCGGCTCCGGCCGGCAGCGAAGTTTTAATTTATTTAGACGGCAGTTTTGTCGGGCAGATTGAGGCTGAAATTATTTTTGACCAAGCCGGGTCTAATTTTAATTTTCAATATAAAGGCGGTCAAAAATTAGCCGATGGCACGCATACAGTCATGGTCGTGGCCAAGGATAAAACCTCCTTAGTTTTATCAGCGCCGTCGGCCGAAGTAAAATTCACGGTTAATTTACTGCCGGCGCCGACTTTAATTGCGCCAAACGAAACAACGGTTACGGCTAAAGTCAAGCCTTTAATTATCGGCTTAACCAAAGGTGGCAGTTTTGTTAAAATTTTTATTGACGGTATTTATAACGGCAAGACTGAAATTTTAAATAATGAAAGCAATACCGCCAATTTCGCCTATCAGCCGTTTTTAAATTTAAGCCGCGGTTGGCATAATGTTTATGCTATAGCCGAAGATAGCGCCGGCAGAGTTAGCCGGATGTCGGAAGTTTTACGTTTTAATATTGAATTGCCTCTGCCGGCGCCGACTATGCTAAGGCCGGCGGTTAATAAAAATACTTCACTTAGCCGGCCTTTTATCGTCGGTTTAGCGAAGAATGATTCTAAAATTAAAATTTATATTGATAAGAAATACGGCGGAGAATTTAAAGTAAAAAATCATCCGAGCGGTACGGCTAGTTTCGCTTTTAAACCGGTTGAGTCTTTAGATAGAGGTGATCATTTAGTTTATGCCGTGGCGGTTGATAAGCGCGGCAAGCAAAGCCAGTGGTCAAATATAGTTTATTTTTCAACCAGGGATTCGGCCATCGCTCAGTCGGCGCAAGAAGAAAAAAGCGATACGGTTGCTAAGATTGAAGAGCCTAAAGAGATAGTTGAAATTAATCCCGAGGCGCCGATTATTTCCGAAAGCTCAGGCGTGATTGAAGAAAATTTAGATGAACCGGCGGCGGATCAGGCAGAGCAGACGGATGCTATCAAAAAATTAAGCCAGCAAGACGAGGCCAGCCTAGAAAAAATAAAAAATTTAATTGGAGATAATACGGGAGAAAAAGCAAAAACCGGCCAAGGCATGATTGATGAAGGCAAATTAAACCAGGGAAAATTAAGATTAAGCTTAGTGTTGTTTATTCTATTTTTAGTCGGAGTGGTTGGTTGGCTGCTATGGGTTAACCGCGAGTTAGTTAAAGAGCGCCGAGAGCAAAATAAAACCGAAGACGAATCGGATAAAGATAAAAACAATCAGGCGGCCGGCGGTCAAAAAGATAAATTATTGTAATTTAGAGATACATAGTTTATTAATAAGTAACTGGATATTATATAACGGATCCCTTCTGCACCCCTCCCGGCTTGGCCGGAGAGGGGTGTTGCCTTTTATGCTCCCACCAAAGGCGGGTAAACCCACCAAAGGCGGGCAGGCTTGACAAAAATAACAAGTATGATATAATTTAGATAGTTGTCTAAGTATCTAAATCTTTTTATATGACTTTAAACATAACTTTGCAGGCTTTATCCGATCCGACCAGGCGTAAAATTTTAGAAATTTTAAAGAAAAAAGACTTGGCCGCCGGAGAGCTGGGGAAAAATTTTGACATGACTTTGCCTTCATTGTCTCATCACTTAAACGTTTTAAAGCAGGCTGATTTGGTAACCAGCCTTAGGCGCGGCCAGGAAATAATTTATTCTTTAAATCTAAGCGTTTTTGAAGAGATGGCGGAAAAATTAGTGAAATTTTTTAAAAAATAAAAATAGAGCAGACTCGCATTATATAAATCGCGATTATGCGAATTAAAATTTATGGCCAACCCAATCAAGCCAACAATCAAAACAGAATTTATCCCTTTACTTTTAATTATTTTAGCCTTAGCGTCTTCCGTATATTTTTATAATAATCTGCCGGAACGTGTTGCTATCCATTGGAATTTCGCCGGCGAGGTTGACGGCTACGGATCGGGCCAAACCCAGGCCGTTGTTTTTCCCTCAATGATAATCGGCATGTATGTTTTATTTTTGCTAATCCCCTATTTGGACCCGAAAAAAGAACGCTATGAACAATTTAGTAAAATCTACCATATTTTTAAAAGTCTAATTATAGCCTTGATAGTTGTTATCTATTTTGTTGTTGGTCTAAACGGGCTGGGCTATAATTTGCCGGTAGGCGTGATTACACCAGGATTAATTGGTTTATTATTTATAGTTATCGGTAATTATATGGCCAAAATTAAACGCAATTGGTTTATGGGCATACGCACGCCCTGGACTATGTCGAGCGAAGAAGTTTGGAATAAAACTCATCGTTTCGGCGGCAAGATGTTTATTTTGGCTGGCCTGCTTATGATAGCGGAAATCTTTTTACCTGTTAGCTGGAAATTACCGATTTTTATAATAATGATGGTAATATTGCTTGCGGGGACGGTTGGCTATTCATACCTCGTTTATCTTCAAGAAAAAAAGAAAAAAGTATAATTTATTTACGGCAGTCAGCTTCACGGATACTCGCAATTTTCTACTGCGGGACTCGCCAGAGATTACTCTGGCTCAGACAGTCCTCGCACGAAAATTGCAAATATCCGTGAAGCTGTTATCTTTAATAAGTATGATAAAAATTGACAGTTTGCAAAATGAAAAAATAAAAAATTTAGTTAAATTGCGCGAGTCCAGCCGGGAGCGTAAAGAGCAGGGCTTATTTTTAATTGAGGGCTGGCGTGAAATAAGTTTAGCCTTAAAAGGCGGTATTGAAATTGAGAATATTTTTTATTGCCAGGATTATATAAAGCAAGAGCTAGAGTTTGACGAAGAAAAATTAATTGAAGTGGCAAAAAAAGTTTTTGCTAAAATAGCTTACCGGGAAAACCCGGACGGATTTTTAGCCGTGGCGAAATCCAGGCAAAAAAAATTAACCGCTATAAAATTAAGCGCTAAGCCGTTAATCATTATTTTAGAAGCCATAGAAAAGCCGGGTAATCTAGGTGCGATTTTACGCACGGCCGACGCGGCCGGAGCCGACGCGGTGATAATTAATGATGCTAATACTGACATCTATAACCCTAATGTCATTCGCGCTAGTCAGGGCACGGTTTTTACCGTGCCAACAGCTTTAAGCACAATCGATGAAACCGTGGAATTTTGCCGCAGTTGGCAAATTAAAATGTTTGCCACCACGCCGGAAGCTAAAAGGGAATACACCGAGGCAAGCTATAATCAGGGTTGCGCCATGGTTATGGGAGCGGAAGACAAAGGGTTGAGCGAAGCTTGGCTTAAAGCCGCGGACGAAAAGATAAAAATAAAAATGAGCGGCAAAATTGATTCGCTTAACGTCTCGGTCAGCACGGCCATAATTTTATTTGAAGCGTTAAGGCAGAGAGCTAAGTAGCAGAAATTTTATTATGTATAACTTAGATTTATGACGTTTAATCCTGAAGGAAAAATTAGAATAATAAAAAAAGAAGAGCGCAAAGAAATTCCCCCGGAATATATTAAAAACGCAGAGAGCGCGCTCCGTAATTTTGTGGCTGTTAAATCGGAAGAGAGAGCGCTTTTTTTAGTTGACAGTAAAACTAACCCCGAGACTCTGGAAATTTTGAAGCAAGCCGTTGATAAAATTGGCTCTGAGTGGCAAGAAATTTTGATAAATGATTATACTAAGCGTGAGGATATTAACAACCTGCTTAAAGAGGTCGAGGTAGTGATAAATGTTACAGGCGAAGGGCATGAAGCTACTGGCGAAGTTTATGACGATATTAAGGAATATGGCAATAGAATGGTTGCCTTATACGAGGCCGAGCCTGATATTTTTTCTAAAAACGGAACGCTTTCAGAAAATTTTCAGGAGTTGCAAGAAAGATTAAACAGAATGGAAGCAGTTTTAAAAGAAGCTGTCGGGTTTCATATAACTTCCCGTTACGGCACAGATTTAAAAGTTGGGTTGCCGTCGTTTCATAGCCGCCGTTGGGCAAAAGAAACCGGGTTAATTGACCAGCCAGGACAATGGGATAATATGCCCAGCGGAGAGGTTTACACCACTCCTCAAGAGAATAATGTTAATGGCATTTTGGTTTTACCAGCTCTTGAAACAGATATTTCTTATGAACAAGGAGTTGATGAATTAGTTAGACTAATAATAAAAGACGGAGTAATTATTAATATTTCCGGCGGGAGATCTGCCGAAAAGATGAGAAAATATTTAGAAAAAAAAGCCGGTAAACAAATTGAAGAAGGCGATAATGTTTGGAATGTTTTTCGGATTTCCGAAATAGGTTTTGGTGCAAACAGCAAAGCTCGTTATATAGTAAAAGAAGAAGATCCTGGAGCTCCGGCGACGCCTACGGTTGAGGCGGAAAAACGTTTTGGCACAATGCACTTGGCTTTTGGAGATTCTAAGCACGGAGAAGAGGGAGTAGAAGGATTAGAAGAAGCAGTTTCCCATCTTGACTTCGTACTCCCCAGAACGGCTTTGACCGTAGAGATGTTTAGAAATGAAAACGATTTTAAAAAAGGAAAAAATGGTAAAAAAATATTTAATGATGGCGGGGTAAATTTTTAAGATAAAGTTTTATACAAAAAAATTGGCATAAGTTAAGTTTTTAAGGCACCTGATAGAGATTGACTTAAAACCTTTAATTTGTTAGGATAATTTTAGTCTCGCCAGAGACTTTTTGTTTATAGTTGGAGCGGTAGCTCAGCTGGTTACCTGCCTGCCGGCAGGCAGGGAGCGCTGCCCCCGTTACGGCGTAATAATACGTATGTATATTATTTATGCTCTTGAATTTATAAATGGTAGAATTTACGTAGGCATGACTAATAATTTAAATCGCAGGATAGAAGAGCATAGAAGAAATAAAACTAAATCAACAAAAAATCGAGGCAAATTTAATGTTATTATAATAGAAGAACAGTCGGAAAGCATTATAGCTAGACAAAGGGAAAAATATTGGAAATCAGGTTGTGGTAAAGAGCGACTTAAAAATTTGGAGCGGTAGCTCAGCTGGTTAGAGCGCTGCCCTGTCACGGCAGAGGTCGCGGGTCCGAGTCCCGTCCGCTCCGCAAAATAAAAAAGAGCCCTTCGGCTCTTTTTTATTTTGTAGAATAGAAAACAGCTAAATCAGAAATTAAAAAAAATGGAAAGTCCGAAGAGGGCGTGGATAAGCGCGGCTATAATAGTGGCAATGGCCAGACGCGGGTGCCATTTAAAGGGGATTACGGCAATGCCTTTAAAATTCAAAGCGCCCACGGTGGCTGTAAATAATAAAAGCGAAAAGGTTAAGATGCCGCCGTACATTATCAGCGGTTTGCCTAATATTAATGTGTAAGCGATATTATGGATCATATTATTTTACGATTATTTCTCCGGTCATAGAAGGATGAAGGGAGCAAAAATATTTAAAAGTTCCGGTTTGATTAAAAGTAAAAGAAAAGCTCTGCCCTTTATTTAAGATTTCGGAGCTAAAGCCGGCGGATTTAATCGCGTGAGGCTCCGGATCATTATTAGCCCAAGTTACGCTCTCGCCTTTTTTAACGTTAAGCGCGCCGGGAGTAAAAGAAAAATTTTCTATATTGACCGCGTTGATATTGCCTTGGGCCGCTGATGGCTCGGTGGTTGTCGGGGCCGGAGCCGTATTAGGCGCGCCGGTTTGATTATTCCCATAAAGGCTGCAGCCGCCGGTAAATAATATGGCGACTAAAATTACCGCTAAACTAATAATTTTTTTCATAAAATTAGTAATTATAAATATTCAGTTAAATTGCTTCGCCCTTTAAACAAAAATAACCCTTGGTCAGTTTATTTTCCGACCAGACCGGACAGGCGCCGCAAATACAGCCTTTATTAACTAGGCTGCAATTTGATTTGCCGGTAGCGCAGTAAAGTTTTTCCTTATTTTCCTTGGCGCAGCTATCGGCCTGGTAAGTCGGGCAGCCGGCGCAAAGGCATTTAGCGAAATTTTCCTTGGTATTAGAAATTTTTGGCATATTCAGTCGTTAGTTGGCGCTATAATCGTATTTCCAGTCAACGGGCTTGCGATCCCTCGCGATTTTAGCTGAATTAATTATATTTTGCGCCAGAAATTTTACCTCTTCCTCGTAACATTTATTGGTTACCAGCGGCTTGTCTTGATAAGTTGAATTACAGACGGAGGACATGGCATATACATAATTAAACGGCGGGAAAATCATGCCGCACCCGTTAAGGTACATATAAAAGCTTGATAGCGCCAATGAGGCGCCCTCTTCATGTCCGGTGATGATAAATCCGGCGGTTTTACCCATAAATCTTTTTAGCATGCCGCTGCCGGGCAGATTATTATCCGCCGTTAACTCAACAAACTTCATATGCTTAATATTCAACTCTTTATCTTTCGGCGTGCCGGGGCTGGCCGGCTTTAAGCTTCCGTCCAAACTGATCGTTCTATCTATAAAAGTTTTCATCAGGGTTGACATAGCGTAATTATTGACCGGCGTGGCAAAAATTATGGCGTCGGCGGAGAGAAGCTTGTCGTATAAAATATTAGTCATATCGTCGCCTTTCGGGGTATTTTTAGGGTAGCAGGAACAATAAAAATGGCATTGGGTATTTACCGTGGAATAGCAGGCTTTGCAATGTTTGATATGATATTTTTTTAATTGGATAAATTCGGTTTTAGCGCCGAAATTCGCGCAAAATTTCAGGCATTTTTTTAATAATTCTCCGGAGCTAGAATCTTCTTGAGACATATCCACAGCATCTCTGGCCGAACCGGAAATGCCCAGGACTTTTATTTTTTTATTCTTTCTTTGGCTTAATTTTTTCGCCTCGGCCATAGTCTCTCGCCGGATTTGTTTAAATCTATTCAAGGTCTTTAAGTCTATGTCTAAAATTTTCATCAATTCTTTATCTTTATATTTTATTTGGTCATTTCTCATATACTTTCATTTTAGCTTATTTCTTCTATTTTTGGAAGATAAAAAAGAAGCCGATAGGCTAAAAATAAGGCGATCTAGTTATTTACCAGAGATTGACTATTTTATGAAAAAAGAATAATATTATGATGACTTTTTGTTCTTATAAATTTTAAAAAGAAAAGGAGAAAAATATCATGCAAGGCGTAGAGAAATCTCATTGTAACGCGGCTATTAGAGCTGTTTTAGCGGCAGCTCGTGCTCTTTGGCAATCGACCGTTGAGGAAGCGCTAAGGCCAATCCTCAAATATGGCAAAAGCGATACTTTAGGCATGGACGCTATGCCCGAAATCACTATTATTGAAACTCTTAGGGATTATGATAGATTCAGCGTGGTCATCACCGAAGAAATCGGCGAAAGTGAAAAAGGCAAACTTAAAAATTATAATGATTATAATGACCATCGCCGTTTTCGCACTTTATTCATAAGTGATCCTACTGACCGATCAGCTCAAATAAAAGAATCTTTAGAAAAAGAGGAAGACAGGAGCCGAACAGTTTTAAGCGTTATAAAAGATCCGCAATTTCAAGAGAAATGGGAAAAAAATTTTGGGAAACCAGTGTGGGTCACTGGCGGTTCCTCGGCCATTACTTGTGTCCGACGAGGGATTCCAATTTTTTCAGTCATCGTTAATTACATTAATCGGCAATTATTTTTGGCATGCAGCGCCGGGTGCTATGTTATTGATTTACCTGATGATATGTCGGAGATTAATTTAGATAAGATTTTAATTACGGGAGAGAAGATTTTTTTTAGTGATACAAGCTCTCATGGCCAAATGAAGCGTTTTGCTACTTTTATGGGCAAAAGAGGTTATGAGGAAAATTTCATTGAAAGCGGATTTATGGATGAAAATGATATTAAGGAGAATCTTTTCTATAAATTTCCCGGAGGGCCTTCACGGGTGCTGTATCTGTCAATTTCACAGTCTAAAGATTTACCGATCGGATTTGTTTTAGCCAATGGGGAAAAGATAACGGAGTGGATCCATTGGTTGCCTTATGTGCGTTTCGCTCGCAAAGAATATGATCAAGGAGAGCCGGCATTGCGCCTGTTTGAGATTTATCAGGACAGGCCATGCACCAAGGAAGGGATTTTAATGTCTACGCCGCCGGCTTACAGTATTTTTAAGCCGGTAGATAATGATGGCCGCATGGTTATCAACGTCGGCCAATTCTCGTCCTTTCAGGATCCGAGCCAAATTCGCTCAACCTTAATTTTAGCTCCAGCTGATAATCAATGGACAAACCGCGTAGTAAACCAGTATGGGTTTCGCCCTATTGAGTTTTTTTCAGAATAACATCTGCTCCGCAGTTAGTTTATGCTAACTGCGGTTTTTTTATTATTTTTACAGGCGTGGCCGGTCGTTAAATTAAAATAATTTGTAAAATTCTTTAATCTCTGCTAAATTCAAGGAGTAATCATAATAATAATAATAAATTATGTCTTTATCTATCGGCATCGTCGGTCTGCCTAACGTCGGCAAGTCAACCTTATTTAACGCTTTGACCAAGAAAAAAGTCGAAGCTTCCAATTATCCCTTTTGCACCATTGATCCGAACGTGGGCGTGGTTAAAGTTCCGGACGAAAGATTGGCCAAACTGGCGATTATCTCAAAGCCTAAGAAAATCATACCGACCTATATTGAATTCGTTGATATTGCCGGCTTGGTTAAGGGCGCGTCAAAAGGCGAGGGCTTAGGCAACCAATTTTTATCCCACATCAGAGAATGCGATGCTATTTTAGAAGTGGTGCGCGAATTTAAAGATGATAATATTATTCATGTCAACGGCAAAATTGACCCCGAAGGCGACCGGGAAACCATCAATCTGGAATTGATTTTTGCCGATTTGGCCATCGTGGAAAAAAGATTGGATAAGGTTGCGCGGGAAGCTAAGAGCGGCGATAAAGAGATGATCGCCTTAAAGGCGCTATTGGAAAAATTAAAAGCCCAGCTTGAAGCCGGCCGAGCCGCGCGCGAGCTTGAATTAACCGATGAAGAAAAAAAAGAAGTTAAGAATTTAGGGCTGTTAACGATTAAGCCGATAATTTACGCTTTGAATATTAAGGATGACCTCACCCCTAACCCTCTCCTTGGCAAGGAGAGGGAGATAAATTGGAGCGGCGGAGTCATTAAAATCAATGCTAAATTAGAAGAAGAAATCGCCGGTTTGCCCGAAGACGAGCAGGCGGAATATATTAAAGAATTAGGCTTAGACCAAAGCGGTTTGGACAAATTAATCAAAGCTTCTTATGAAGCTTTAGGCTTAATAACTTTTTTAACTACCGGTCCGGATGAAACCAGGGCTTGGACGGTTAGCCGGGGCGCTAAAGCGCCGCAGGCGGCCGGAGTAATTCATACGGATTTTACCAAAGGCTTTATCCGCGCCGAAGTTATTAATTGGCAGAAATTTATTGAAGCCGGAAGCGAAGCTAAGGCGCGCGAACTAGGCTGGATCAAGACCGAAGGCAAGGAATATATCGTCCAGGACGGAGATGTTTGTAATTTCCTTATAAATTAACGCGAGACGCTTGTCCACCGAAGCTTTAGCGTAGGCGGAGAGATGTTTGTAATTTTTTGATAAATTAAGTTTATTTTTATAAAAAGAAAAGCCGCCGGGTTTAATTAACTCCGGCGGTTATTTTTTATTTTATTTAAAATTATATTTTTATTTCACCGAATATTAGTTTATTTGCTAACATGCATTCGATGAGAAGCTCTGGCGGAGATGGTGTACTCGCATGGTCGAATATTATTTTATAGGCATCACCGTATTGAGTTGTTTCTATGCGTGAGTTTACTCGCATTGCCTGTGAATTTCTACGTATAGCGTACACTACTTTGCCGGAACGAGAAAGTAATTGAAACTGGCCGTTTTTGTCCACGCGTATTTTATCAATGAACATTCTTTTAGACTGACGAGCTGTTTTAAATTTATAATTCATTTTTTACCTCCTTTTTGTTTTTTTGGTAACCTATAATATCGTTCGCTAAGGCCGATAGTCTTAGCAAGAGTTGGGTCAACTTTCAAGCGCATTCTGTATGCCTCCTCCATTGATGATTGGCCACTAGCCATTATTTTCATACGTTTTCTTGAGATTTCAAACTTTCTAAGATTAAAGCGAATCGGTTCAATTTTTTTCTTGGCCATCTTTATTTCTCCTTTTCATTAGTAAGAAATGAACGTTGGTTTTCGCCTTTCAATTTATTCTATAGTGGTAAGTTCCTGAAAAATATTTTGTAAAAGTGCGATATTATATAAAAAGTATTATTGGGCGTAATCAAAATTATTTATATTTTAGAATTATTTTTTGTTTTTTTAAACCAGCCAACGAGAAATAGCGCCCCTGTTAGAAAAGCAATTCCGGAAATTTGCACGGCCCAGGATAAATAATACCATTCAAAGCCTGCCGTGATAATGGTCGTTAAAATCATAGCGATATAGAAAATTCCCGCGAGGATAAAAGCAATTCCTCCGATAATTTCATACTTCCAAGAGGCCAATAGAATCGCCAATAAGATAAAGGCCGGAATATTATGGATTAACAAGGCTGTTATTGTTTGCCAAAAATTTAATCCGAGTGAAAAAACATCCAATGACATTAACGCTAAAAATATTATGAATAAAATAGCTAATATTCTTGGCGACCAATATAATTTTTTATTAATATTATTTTTCATATTTATATAAAAATTTTAGTTATTTCAGCCGGCTAGCTATATACGAATTTATTTTTTCTTTATTACCAAGACGGAAATTACGATTATCAGCAGGGCCGCGATTGGGCCGCCGATTATAAATTTTGTTTTCGTGGTTCCGGTAGTTTTCGCGACGGCTTCGTCAGTTTTCATTTCATTATTTGCCGCCGGCATAGCCCAAAGCGCGTTGTCCGCTTCAATATCAAATTTGACGGTTTCGCCAAGCCTGCCGATTGCCGCGGTTACCTCTTGCCCGGCCGCGATATCGCGGGATTCGTTATTGGCTTTGGCGGTAAAAGCGACTACCCCCTCAATAACTTTTAGTTTTGTCCCGGCTTCGTTTTCTTCCATTATAAAAGTTGTGCCTTTAATGCCTGCTACGGCTTGGCTTCCGTGAACTTCCATGGTGCCATCTTTAGCCATTTTTTTAACATTAGCCCAGATTCCGCCGAATAATAAACCTATCTTGCTTTGCTTCGGAATGGCGTCAATCACAATTTCTGTTTCCGGGCGCATTTTAAAAGTCGTCATGTCCGGAAAATCAAGATTTACCGTGCTGTCTTCGGCTGTTTTAATATGGCAATGCGCGTAAATAATTCTCCCCGGCTTTAAAACATCCCAGCTGTCAAAATCAGGGGGGCAGGCAATTTCCACCTGGCCGTTGCGATGGCTTATCTTAACGCCCGAATCTTCCAGCGGAGCATCGGGGTCATATTCTTCAGGAACATATTCGTCTTCGGATACGAAAATAGACGGATCGCTCACGGTCATATGGACTTGTACTCCCGGGATACTCAATTCAAAAATACGGCCGTCTTTTAACGGCACGCTGAACGTGAAATCTTCAGCCGTAGTGAACGTCGCTACGCCGTTCGGTCCGCCGGAAAATTTTCCTTTAAGGGTGACATAATCGTAATAGCCTTTTTCATCCGTAGAGATAAAGGCATCATCAACATATGACAGAGAAGACTCTTCGGCCATACTGCCTAAATTATAAAACGTCAGAGTGCCCGGCGTTTCCAGCCCGCTGTAGCCTTGGAGCATAAATGTGCCGTGGGCCACGCCTCTTTTGATTGCAGTGTACGCCGAAGCCGAATTTGCTAAAAACAGGAATGAGATTAAAAAAGCCAAGGAAATTATTATTTTTGTCTTCATAATTTCATATAACGTATCCGCGATAGGCGAAGTTTTAATTTCGCTTATCGCGTGTTAGGCGTTGTATCTGATTGCGATCGCATCAACTCCGCAATCTCATTATTATGCATTCCTCGGGCGACTGCATACTGCAAATATTTGATAGAATTTTCATGCTGCTCGACATCATAGGCGTCAACACCATCTAGGGCGAGAATAACTTCGTAATCATGTTGATATGCGTCTATGGCGGTAGTGCGAACGCATGTCATAGTGTTGATGCCGGTGATAACTAAAGTATCAATATCCAGCCGCCCAAGGAGATTATGTAAACCAGTATTGAAAAAAGCGCTATACCTTTTTTTAATGATTTCATGGTCGTCTTTTTTTCGATGAAGTTCAGGCAAAAGTTGGCAACCTTCGGTTCCCTCAATAGTTGTTGGTTTATTATTTTTTTTGTTGTAAAGAGGCGCATCCGAAAGGTCAGCTTTATATTCTTGACGAACCCAAATAACAGGAACATTCAATTCGTGGGCAACATCAACCAGCTCGTTTACAGAAGCTGCCAACTTTTGCCGGTGTTCTGCAAGCAAACCTTCTTTAAATAAGTCCTGCTGTAAATCAATTATTAAAAGCGCTTTTTTCATACGTGTTTAATGGTAGAGCAATCAGATATTTCGCCCAACAAGTTATATACGAACCTTATTTTTATTTTACCTAATTTTACAACAAAAATCAAGCTAATTTTGTTTTTCTAATATTACTATTTCCCGCCAGACTCTCTGCTCTTCACGGCCGTAAACCATGGTTTCGCGGCTGGTTAATTTTAGAAAAATATTTTTTTGCAGATTGGCCGGAATAGGGTTGACGATTTTTAGGCCAACTATATCGGGGTTGAGAGTTTTTCTTGGAACCGAGTCCGTGAGATTGCTTCGGTCGCTGGCGCTCCCTCGCAATGACAAGTGGTTTACCTTAAACACCGGCCAGATCATAACGATTCGGCCGGCGGGCTTTAAAATTTTTTTAAATTCCTTTAAGCTTTTTGAATAAAGCTGTTCAAGTTCTTTAACTACTTTGGCGATTTCAAATCCGCTATTTTGCGGGCCTAAATATGGCTCGGTGATAATAGCGTTAACCGAATTTGGCGCAATTTTTTTTGAAATTTGAGTTGCATCGGCATTAAAAAGTTTAAAGTTTAAAGTTGAAATTTGAAAGTTAGATTGAATCCAGACAAAATTGGTTTTTGTATCATTTAACGCTCTATTTGAGATGTCCGCGCCGATTATATTCTTAAATCCCATCAGCAGAGCCTCGGTGATAATCGTGCCCGAACCGCAGAACGGATCTAAAATGGTAACCTCACCCCCGCCCTCTCCTTTAGAAGGAGAGGGGGCTAATGCCAGATTTATCATAATCTGCGCCAGCTTAGGCGGCAGCATGCCGGAACGGTCGTCGCGCGCCGGCCGGCCGTAATCGCGGAAGGATAATTCTTTAAACGGCTGGACGGCTATGGTTTTTCCCAGAAATAATTTTTTATTAAATTCAATCATGACGATTTCCACGCCGCGGTCGCTGGTCAATTTGTTTTGTTCTACAACAACGCTGGATAAAGTCGGCTCGCGGCTTATAACCCAGCGGCTGTTTAGGCCCGCCTGCTTAAGCAGTTTTTTAAATTCCATGCCTAAAATTTTTATGTTAATCTTGGCTTTGCCGTAAAAAGAAATGCCAAAATTAAATTTTGACTCGCTTTTTTCCGGCTTGGAAAAACTGGCCATGGATTTTAAAATATCTTTAGGATTGAATGAAAATAACTCGCCATGAACAGCTCCGAATTTTATGACGCCGCCTATTTTTTTAATAATTTTAGCCTTTATTTCTTGGCTAATTTCTAAAATCGCGATATTTTTTTGAACCAATGAAAGTCGGCCATCATGAAAAATGGCCGCCAGTTCAGCCAGGGAAAGAGTCGGGTTAGAGCCTAAAATGAAGAAATATTTCATATTTTTCGTATTTGATTAAACCTTAGCATAAGAATTAAACCCTTGCAATTTTAAAAAAGCTGTGTTAAGGTGTAAATACAAATTAATATTATTTAACCTTTCCCACGCTCGCTTCGCGGGCAGTCCGGATAATTCCGGACTAAAGGTATTCTCAATCCCATGATTGGCTTTTAAGCCGCGAGAATATCTTGGGATTTTTTAGTAAAATTTATGTCAAAAGTAAAATCAGGCGAGACGCCTCATTACGAATTGCTCTACATAATTTCCAACAAGTTCAGCGAAGACGAGGTAAAACCAATTATAGCCAAAGTAAATTCTTTGATTGTAAATAATCAGGGAAAAATAACTTTGGCTGAAGATTTGGGCAAAAAAAGATTGTCTTATCCGATTAAAGGCTTCCGCTACGGCTATTATCTTTTAGCCGAGTTTGATTTGGCCGGAGAAAATTTAATTAATGTTGACCGCGCTTTGCGCCTGATGAATGAAGTTTTAAGGCATCAGATTATTACCAAGACGGTAAAAACCGCGGAGCAGATTGCCCAGGATAAAAAAATTGCCGAGAAAATCGCGGCCAGGAACCTTAAAGAAGAAAAAGAGGTTAAAGAGAAAATTAAAGAAACGGATAAAGAAAAAGTTGATTTAAAAGATTTGGATGAAAAGCTTGATAAAATTTTAGAAACCGACGATTTATTATAAAGCTTTAAAAACTTTTTTAGAAAAAGTTTTTAATATTTTCAAAAAATATAAAGTATCAAATTAAAATTTAATAGCGGGCAAAGCCCTACTGCCATTAAATTTTAATTTGATAAAAAATTATTATAATTAATTCTCCCGCCGCTTTTTGCGTTCGGGACCCCGCTTGTTCGGGATAAATTATTTACGGTTATCCGCCGATAAAAGGCGGAAGCCTAAAAAGCAAATTTATGAATTTAAACAAAGCCATGGTCATTGGCAATTTGACCCGAGACCCGGAAATTAGAACTACGCCAACCGGGCAGACGGTAGCTTCGTTTTCCGTCGCTACCAATTACGTTTGGACCGATCAATCAGGGCAAAAAAGGGATAAAGCGGAGTTCCATAACATTGTCGCCTGGAGAAGACTGGCTGAAATTTGCGGCCAATATTTAAAAAAAGGCTCAAAAATTTACCTTGAAGGCAGAATGCAGACTCGCGATTGGGTCGGCCAGGACGGAGTTAAGCGCTACCGCATGGAGATTATCGCCGAGAATATGATTATGTTGGATCGCGCCGGCGCTGGCAGTTCAATCAACCGCTCGGAAGAAGCGCCGCTGCCAAGCGAACCGGTAATTGATGTTGAAGAAGCCGTCGGCATGGGCGAGAGCAAAGAGAGCGAAGAAGAAATTAGAGTTGAAAATATACCATTTTAATAACATGAAATAGAATAATTTATATGGAAGATGCAATAAAAAAAGAAAAAAAATGCCATTTTTGCGCGAATAACGTCAAAGATATTGATTATAAAGACGCTAATTTACTGCGCCGTTTTATAAATTCTTATGGTAAGATTTTACCCAAGAAAAGAACCGGCACCTGCTCAAAACATCAGCGCAAATTAGCAATTTCTATTAAGCGCGCGCGAGTTATGGCCATTTTGCCGTTCACTAATAAATAAAGTTTTATGCTAAGCTTAAATGAAATTAAAATTGGCGCTTTGCTTAAAATTGCCGATGAGCCTTACGCGGTTATTAAAGCCGATCATCATAAGATGGGGCGGGGCGGGGCGGTTTTAAAGACTAAATTAAAAAATTTGCTTAATGGCAATGTTATAGAAAAAACTTTTCAAGGCAATGATAAGGCCGAAGAAGCCGAGACCGAAACCAACCAAGCGAATTATTTATATAAAACCGACGCCGAGGCTTGTTTTATGAATAATGAAAGTTTTGAGCAGTTTAATTTGCCTTTAGAGCAGATCGGCGGCAAGATGAAATTTTTAAAAGAAAGCACGGATGTTGACATATTATATTTTCAAGGCAATCCGGTTTCTTTAAAATTGCCCATCAAAATTTCCCTTAAGGTAACTAGCTCGCCTCCGGGGGTTAAAGGCAATTCGGCCGGCAATGTCACTAAAACGGTTCAGCTTGAAACCGGAGCGCAAATTAACGCGCCTATGTTCATAAACGAAGGCGATATGGTAATTGTGAACACTGATACTGGAGAATATGTCAGCCGGGCGTAAGATTTAAATAATGGATTTTAAAAAACAGAGGTTTAATTACCTCTGTTTTTTGTTAACTATATGAGTTTTTATAACTGTTAATTTTTTAGGCTTCAACTTCCCGCGCTTCTACTTCAGATAAAATACGTTTTCTGATTTCTTTCATTAATTTTTTGTCAGCTCGCAAAAATCTTTTGGCGTTTTCCCGGCCGACGCCTAATTTTATGTCGCCATAGCTATAAGAATTGCCTGATTTATTTACAACATTGTTAACGACGCCGGTATCCAATAAATCGCCGGAGATAGAAATGCCTTCATTATACATAATATCAAATTCACAAGCGCGAAACGGCGCGGCTACTTTATTTTTAACCACCTTAGCTTTAACACGATTGCCGATAATTTTATCGCCTTGCTTAATCTGGGCCGCCCGCCTGACTTCAATCCTGACCGAAGAATAAAATTTTAAAGCCGTGCCGCCGGTCGTGGTTTCCGGGTTACCGAAAAAGACGCCGATTTTCATCCTAATTTGATTGATGAAAATAACCACGGTTTTAGTTTTGGAAATGGTGCCGGTTAATTTGCGCAAAGCCTGACTCATTAACCTAGCCTGGAGCCCCATATGAGAATCACCCATATCGCCTTCAATTTCTTTTTGCGGCACTAAAGCGGCGACAGAATCAACCACCACGACATCAACCGCGTTGGAGCGGACTAAAGTTTCCAATATTTCCAAGGCCTGTTCGCCTGTGTCAGGCTGGCTGATTAGCATTTCTTTGACGTTGATGCCTATTTTTGCCGCATATTCCGGATCTAAGGCATGCTCGGCGTCAATAAAAGCGGCGATACCGCCAAGTTTCTGGACTTCGGCGATAATATGCTGGGCTAAAGTGGTTTTGCCCGAAGCTTCCGGGCCGAAGATCTCAATAATCCGGCCGCGCGGCACGCCGTTTATGCCTAAAGCAATATCTAAAGATAAACAGCCGGTAGGTACGGCATCAACGTCAGATTTTCTGGCGTCGCCAAATCTCATAATCGCGCCTTCGCCGTATTTTTCTTTGATTTGCTCTATGGCAGTCTCGGCCGCCTGCATTTTTTCTTCAGCTTCGCTTTTGTCTTTGTCAGCCTTAATTTTAGTTTCCATATTAATGATTAATTTAATAAATTAAAAGAGGTACAAAACCCCCTATTATCTATATAATAGACTATTTTAAATCGGTTGGCAATAAAGTAATAATTTTTGTCATTTAACCAAGACCTGCCTAATGACAGTGCTGCCGCGGCCCTGCTTTTTGTTGGCGGTTATGGTTATAATATTAATGCCATTTTTTAGGCTGATAGTCTGGGAAAAGCCGCCGTTTTTATCGGTTAAGACGGTTTGGCCGTTAATTGTTAAGCTGGCTTCGGCTTCAGTTTGGCCGGTGATTTGCAAAGAAGTTTGGCCGGTGATTAAATCGGCCGCCGGACTATTTATAATTAGCAACGGGGGCGAGATTATTTTATTAACGCGGTAGCCCAGATAAATAAAGCAAACGCAGATAATTAAAAAAATTAAAACGTTCTTTAAAATTTTAGGCATGGCTAAAAGATAGCGTTTTTTTACAACCTGTTTTGAAAATAATTCTTTTTGCCTTTTAGGCTCGATGATGTTAGTTTCAGTTTCGTAATCCTCGGCCAGTTTTTTATAGTCCAAGCCTAAAAAAAGCGCGTATTCGCGCAAAAAGTTCTTTCCGTAAACTCCGTGAGGCAGTTGATCGTATTCGCCTTTTTCCAAAGCAGTTAAATATTTTTCGTTGATGTTTAATTTTTTAGCAATTTGGGAGAGCTTTAGTTTTTTGGCTTGCCGGGCGCTTCTTAGTTGTTCGGAAACCATCTCGGAGTCCAGATAGATTTTATTGGATTTAAATAGAGACATTGGTTGTTTATTTAAACCATCCAGACGTGAACCAATTTGAACCAGTTATACCTAAAGACTTAAAAATAAAATATATAATGGTATAGCTGGTAAAAACGATAGCTAGGCCGATAACCGCGCCGATTAAAGTCTGCTTGCCTCGAGCTACCATTTCGGCTTTGCCTCCGGAAAGCATCATCATCAGTCCGCCGGCCACAAAAGCCAAAAGCGATAGCGAGCCGACAATGCCTAAAATAATACCGGAAATACTGACTGCAATTCTAGTAAAATCATTTAGCTGGCAATTACCAGAATCAATACAGCCTTCACTGTATTTTGTTTTATCTAAAAGCGACTCAGCATTTACAGTTAAAATGCCGATAGCAAAAACATTGATCAGCAGCAAAAGTATAATAGAAATTTTAAAAATGTTTTTCATTCATTTTTTTGTCATTGCGAGCTTCTGCAAGAAGCGAAGCCCGCCCGCCGCGCAAGCCAGCTTGCTGACGTTGCGGGCGCGGCAATCTCGCGAATGACTTATTAAATTATAGTTGCTATATTTTATAAATGAATATGTCTGTGAGATTGCTTCGTCGCCCCGCCAAGGCGGGGCTTCTCGCAATGACAATGGTTATTATTGGCTGGCTGGCGCATTAACCGTCTGCCCGACTTTACTAACGGCTAAGTTAATGGCATTTTCTATTTTATCTTGGGCTGATACTACCGTGTCAACCATATCGGAGAATATTTTTTCCATAGCGTTTGAATCAGCGCCTTTATACCAGCTTTTAGCCGTTAGAACTTGCTCGGTAAAAACGCCGATATCCAAATCGTCAATTTGCTCATTTACCAGAGCGCGCAAAGCCGTAGGTTTTTTAGCTTTAGCCAGATAAGTTTTAGCTTGATCGGCCTTAGTTTCAAACTGAACAAAATCCCAGGCTTCATTAGCGTATTTGCTTTTGCTGGAAACGGTTTCCAGCCAATAATTGGCGAAATTAACCGGCGTATTGCCTTCAATCTGCGGCAGTTTGGTTATGCCGAAATTAAGTTTTGGAGCTTGCGCTTTTATAGTCGGCAAATGGTAGGCATAGCCGAACATAATGCCTAATTTTCCTTGGGCGAACATATTTAGGGAATTATCAAGATTTTTATTCCAAGCATAAACTTCTTTAGCCGGATTGGCAAAATCAGAATAAAAGCGTAGCGCTTCCAGCCCGGGATTGTATTTTTGGTCTTTAAAAGTTTCCGGGATTTTATTAAACAGCACTTGACCACTATCATCCATCATTACCGCTCCGTTCTGCATCATTAAAATTGATAAAATATCACTAGAGCGTTCAATATTATTTGTGCCGCCTAGCCCAGCGCCTGATTGGATAAGTTCTCCCTTATCATTTTGTTTAGTCATTTTTTTAACGTCTTGCTGAAATTCATTATTCCAATAAGTTGGCGGTTCGGCTATGCCGGCGTTATTAAATAAGTCTTTATTGTAATACATAGCCAAAGTGTCAACGGATAGCGGCAAGCCGTAAATTTTGTCTTCGTATTGTTTAGTTTTTTCGTCTAAAGCCGAAACGACCGCGTCTTTATAAACCGCGTCAACGAAATTATTTTTCAGGTCATTTAGACTCAAGCTTTTAGTAGTTCTTAATTCCGGAATAACTTCTTTTTTTATGGTGCCGCGGACTATAGGGTAGGCCATAGTGATAGTCGCCGGCATAGGCGTGATTTTACTTAAATATTTTTTTGTCCAGGTATTATGGATGGAAAAAATATCCGGCCCGCGGTCTTCGGCTAAAGCGTTTATAAGCTCGCTTTCATATTCGCTATAGCGCAATTTACGGTAATTTATGGTGATAAAAGGGTGCAGTTTTTTATAAGTGGCCAAAATTTCCTCAAAAGCGTCTTCGCCGTCATAAACCCGCCAATAAGTAAGTGTAATCGGCTTCATGGCTTCCTGAGTTTGCTTATTGACCAGCGCGCAGCCGAAGCCGGAAGTCATTATGAAAATAAAGACAAGAGATAAAATAATAATTTTTTTATTTATATTTTTCATAAATTTTATTAGAAGTTCAAAATGTAAAAATAAAAATGCAAAATGACAATGTAAAATTAAAAATAAATTTTTGATTAAACTGAGTTAATAACTAAGAATATTATAACATAAATAACATTATTTTAAAATACTCCGTGCCTTATTCTATTCTCGGCCGATACTGCAACGCTTCGGCGATATGAGGCGTTAGAATATTTTTTTCACCGGCTAGATCGGCGATAGTCCGGGCCAGTTTAAGCACGCGAAAATAGCCTCTGGCCGATAGGTGCATCTGGTCAACAGCCTGATGCAGTAGATTAGTTGAAGTATTGTCAACTCGGCAAAAACGTTTAACCGCTTCCGGCGTCATTTCCGAATTGGTTATGAAATTAGTGTCCATAAAACGTTGATTTTGCAATATTCTGGCGCTTTCCACCCGTTTTTTTATGACCGCCGACCCCTCGCTGTTTATGTCCGAAGCCAGTTTATCAAATTTTATTCTCGGCACTTCAATATGCAAATCAATCCGGTCTAAAATTGGGCCGGAAATTTTTTTCTTGTAGTTAATTATCTGCGTCGAAGAACAGACGCAATTTTTTTCTCGGTCGCCCATATAGCCGCAGGGGCAGGGGTTGGAAGCGGCCACTAAAATGAATTTTGCCGGGAAGCTTAAGTTGCTGGCGGCGCGGCTGACATGAATAGAGCCGTCCTCTAAGGGCTGTCTTAAATTTTCCAGCACTTGGCGCGTAAATTCGGCGAACTCATCTAAAAATAAAACGCCGCGATGGGCTAAAGAAATTTCTCCGGGCCGCGGCCAGGTGCCGCCGCCGACTAAAGCCACTCCCGAAGCCGTATGATGGGGCGCCCTAAACGGCCGCGAAGTCATTAGGGCGGTTTCGGCCGGCAATTCTCCGGCTACACTGTAAATTTTAGTTATTTCTAAAGCCTCTTTTAAGGATAAATTCGGCAAGATTGAAGGCATGGTGCGGGCAATCAGGGTTTTACCAGACCCGGGCGGGCCGCTCATTAAGACGTTATGCGCTCCGGCGGCCGAGATTTCCATAGCCCGCTTAACATGTTCCTGGCCTTTAATATAGGCCATGTCAAAATCAATTTTAGCGTTGGTAAAATTAAATTCCGTGTAAGGCGCGCCGGGTATCGGCGCATTGCCTTCTAAGTGGGCGATCAGCCCGGTTAAATTATTGACCGGTATGACCTCAAGGTCTTTAACCAGCTTAGCTTCAGCCGCATTGGCCGCTGGCACAAACATGGCGGTTAGGTCTTTGCTTTTAGCTTTGATGGCGATGGGCAAGATGCCGTTAACCGGCCTAAGCTCGCCGTTTAAAGCCAGCTCGCCCACGAATAAAAAGCCGGAAAAATCTTCGCAGTTTATTTTTTTAGTGGCGGCTAAAATACTGATGGCAATAGGCAGGTCATAGCTCGGGCCTTGCTTTCTTAAGTCTGCCGGCGCTAAGTTCACCGTGACTTTTCTTTTTGGGAAATACAGCCCGGAATTTTTTATCGCGCTTCTGACCCGTTCGCGCGATTCGGAAACCGCCGTGTCCGGCAAGCCGACAATTATAAAAGCTCCTAGAGGATTGTTGGAAATATCAGCTTCAACTTGAACTAGCTCGGCGTCAAGTCCGACTACGGCGGCAGAGAGAATTTTTGAAGACATAAATTATAATGTCATCGCAAGCTCCGCGCAATGACAAAAAGGCTAATTTTTTACCACCATTTTAACTTCGTCCAGCTTAATGCTTAATAATTTTGACACGCCGCTTTCTTCCATAGTAACGCCGTAAAGAACATTGGCGCGGCGCATGGAAGCGCGGTTATGAGTAATTACTATGAATTGAGTTTTATGCGATAGGTCGTCTAAAATTTTAGCGAGGCGTTCCGAGTTGGCTTCATCAAGCGACGCGTCAACCTCGTCTAAGACTACGAAAGGCGCCGGATTACAGCTAATAATAGCGCAGATTAGGCCGATAGCGGTTAAAGCTCTTTCGCCGCCGGACAGCATAGTAATAGCTTTTATTTTTTTTCCCGGAGGCGTGGCTAAAATTTCAATGCCGGCCAAACCGGTAGCGTTATATTTTTGCAAATATTTTATCCGTTTTAAATTAGCCGCGAATTTATCTTCAATCCGCTCGGCCTCGGCCGCCGGCTCGATTATATTGTTTTCATTTTTCTCGCCGTGGTTATTTTCAGGTTTATTCTCAGACAATTCTTCGGTCAAAACTTTGACGATTTTAGCCGTGCCGCCGTTAAAGAGAATTTTAAAATACTCTTCAAATTTCACGGAAATATTTTTAAATTCTTTATCAAACCTTTCTTTAATAATAGCGTCGAGCTCTTTAATTATTTTTTCCAGCGAGCCGACGGCGCTATTTAAATCATGGGTTTGATTTTCCAGATAATCAAAACGCTCTTTAGTTTCGTTATATTCTTTTTCAATTTCCGGATCAATTCCGCCGATTTGGTCGATCTGCCTTTTGAGCGAATTAATTTTTTCCAAAGCTGTTTCAATATTAACCGGTTCATTAACGATTTTATCCATGATTTCTTTTAAATTGCCGTAATTATTTCTAATTTCAATTTCTAAATCTTCCAGCTTCGTTTCAAACCTCGTAGAATTTATTTTTAATTCATTAAGCTCGCGGCTTAAATCATTTATTTCATTTTGCAGATTTTGCAGATTTTTCTGCAATGAAAAAAGCTTGGCTCTTTGTTCATTTTCTTTAGCGTTGAATGAGTTCAGCTTTTCTTTAACAATGTTAATTTTTAATTCTAATTCTTCAATCTTGTTTTTTATGTTACCCTGCTCTTTTTTATTGTCGTTTAAATTGGCCGCGCCTTTATTTGATTTAAGCTTGTTATTGATGCTGTTGAGTTCAGCCTCCAGCTGATCTTTTCTTTCTTTTATTAGTTTAACCCTTTCCGATCTCGCGGAAATGCGGAAACTGCTTTCATTGATTTTCGCCATAATAGCTTCTTTGTCGCCGGTTAAGGCCATTAAATTTTTTTGCGCTTGTTCTAAATTTTCTTTTTCTAAAATATCTCCGGAAAGATCTAAAATTAATTTAATTTTTTCACGGGTTTGCGCTATTATTGTTTTAATATTAGCCAAATTGTCCATATTAAAAATTTCATCTAATAATTTTTTTAAATTTTTTAATTCTTGGCTGATTTTTTCCATGCCTTCTCCGCTAAGGCTGGAGCCATGCTTTAAGAGTTCGTCGTTAAGCCGGTTAATTTTTAAATTTATCGCTTCTTTGTCTTTTTCCAGATCAATTAAAATTTTCTTTTCCTGCTCAACATTTTTTTCCAAGCCTAAAGCTTCTTCGCTTAATTTTTTAATTTCTTTCTCTATTTCCGAACTTTTATTAATCAGCCAGGACAAATCAAATTGGCCGCTAGCCTCAAGCTTAACTTCCAATTCAGCTTCTAATTTAGCCAGCTGTTTGGTTAAAATTTCTTTTTGGCCCAAGAATTCACTTAATTCTTTTTGCCAGCCGTTGAATTCATCGCTATTTTGATTTTGTTTTTCCAGCTGGCTTAATTCGCGGCTTAAAGACGAGCTTTTCTTTTCTTTTTCCAGCCTAACGCGCTCAAGGTTTAAAAATTTATTATTGTAATCGCTGAATTTAGAGTTAATTTCATGCCAGATTTTACTGTAATAATTTTTTTGCGATTCTTTCAGTTCAGCTTCAATCTCGCCGCGTTTTTTTAATTTATTGACTTGCCTAGTTAAGCTTTTGAGCCTCGGCTCAATTTCCGACAGCAGCATTGAGGCCTGGTTTAAATTTTCGTAGCTCCTTATTAATTTATTAAGCGAGTCGTCGCGTTTAATTTGAAATTGCTTGACGCCGGTGGCTTCATCAAAAAATTCTTTCCTTTCGGAAAGCGTAGTGTTTAAAAAGCCCTCAACCATGCCCTGGCCGATAACGCTGTAGGTTTTTTGGCCGAAATTTGATTTGGCTAAAAGTATTTGCACGTCGCTTAAGCGGACGCGAGCCTGGTTAATTAAATATTCGCTTTCACCGTCGCGGTAGATGCGGCGGGTTAAAATTACCTGCGAATAGTCTATTGGCGCTTTATGGTCTTCGTTATTCAGGAAAAGAGAAACTTCGGCCATGCTTAGTTTGCCTTTTTTATCCGAGCCGGAAAAAATTATATCTTCGCTTTTTTTGCCGCGCAAAGTTTTCATGCTTTGCTCGCCCAAAGCCCAGCGCACCGCGTCGGCGATATTGGATTTGCCCGAGCCGTTAGGCCCGACGATTGAGGTCAGGCCGCGCTGGCTTCCCGTCAGTATGCCGGGGAAAGTTAAAGTATTTTTATTGGCGAATGATTTAAAGCCTTGAATTTCCAATTTTTCTAAAAACATAAATATTTAAAGCCCTCTTTAATTAAAGAGGGTGAGGGTGATTTATAGTTTTATTATACAATATTTTATTTAAATAAAAAAGCTGGCAGAAATGATTATGGTTTCTGCCAGCAAAACATTAGATGAAATAGCAACCGCGCATGGTTGAATTTGCCCTAAAGGGCACGTTTGGCCGCGGTTTAAATTTTTAGGATCACCTCCTTTGCCAAGTCAGAACCAGGTTATTAAATCGCGCGCGCATACTCATGGCAGGTTTCCTCCTTTCTTAAGGTACTTTTAGCCGCCGGTGTAATAGATTTTATTTTTGGCGACCCCCAAACTAGCAAGCCAATCTTCAATTCTCCCAGTTTTTTAGCATCATCAATTCGGTTCTTCTTAATTAAGGTTTGCAAAGCGTTTATTTCGCCAGATGTCCATTTACTTTTTTTGCCCTGAAGCAGAATAAAAAGGAAAAACTGGGATTCTTCTGGGGTTAAGGTATCAAATACTTGATGAAAACACCAATGGAATTTTCCGCTAAATCTTTTTTTATTTTCCTTAGTGTCTTTACCTCCCCGGCTTTTTGCCACTAAATGATGATTTCCTTGTTCGCTCCAGCCTTTTTTATAGCCGGGCGGTTTTTTTCTCCTTGGAAAACCTTTGTCGCGCTTTCTTTTTCTAGACATTTCATGCCTCCCCAGGAAATGTTTGATAGTTAATAATAAATGCAATGGTAATTATATTATAGTATAAATAGCCGATGTTAGAAAGTGGATAGTTATAACAAAAAACACCGCCTCTAGAGTTCTGGCGGTGTTTTTCCCCATGCTTGCCTTACCAAATAGATGATAAAGCAGGAAAGGGAGCTGTGTTAATTAGGCAGTATTTCTGTTTTTTTATTCTTCTTGGCTGTTTAATTAACACAGCTTTTATATGTTGTTATGACATATATTTTTTAGTCCTCCTAGTTTATTGTTTTTGTTAAAGTGCGATGATTGCGGTATATATTTGTTTTAACCGCAGTTTATATAAATATATTTAATGTTTTATCTGGATGACAAATCTATTTGGCCGGTTTTTCCCAAATAATAAATATTTTGGTTGGCTTGCGCTTTATTCGCCTCTACCGAATTAAAAATAAAATTAAGAATAAAGGCGCTCACGATTACAATAAAAAAAGCAATGGACAAGCTTATTAAAAGTCCAGACCAGCTGAACTCCTGCTCCATTGCTTTCTTTTTTATCGTATTGTAGTTTTTCCAGCCAATATGCTCTAAATTAAAACAATTGGCCTGATTTTTTGCTAATGACATTTTGTTTTTGTTTTTACTTGTCCGCCGTAGCTTTAGGCGCAGGCGGATTTTTTTAGATAATATAATTTTGTATTATCTAATATAATTGTAGCAAAAATTTTGTATTTTGTCAAGGCGGATAAAAAATTTTATTTTTTTGCGTTAGCTAATTTTTTGTAAAGTTTTAAATATTCTTTAGCTGATTTTTTCCAAGAAAAATCTTTCCGCATACCGTTAAGCTGAAGTTGGCGCCAGGTTTTCGGTTGATCGTAATAAATTTTTAAGGCCCGCCATAAAGTCTTATATAATTTTTCGCCGGAATATTTTTTAAAACTAAAACCAGTTTTGCCGTTAACTGTATCGGCCAGGCCGCCGGTAGCGCGGACTAATGGCACCGTGCCGTAGCGCATGGCGATCATCTGGCCAAGGCCGCAAGGCTCAAAACGGGACGGCATTAAAAAAATGTCGGCGCCGGCGTAAATTAAGTGGGCTAATTTTTCGTCAAATTTAATTTGGGCGCTGAATTGGCTCGGAAATTTTTTTGCTAAAGCTAAAAGCTGTTGTTCAAGTTCCGGTTGGCCGGTGCCTAAAAAAACAAATTGGCAATTTAACCGGCTGAAATTTTCCGTAATTAAATCCAAGCCCTTCTGCCAAACTAAACGGGAGATTAAGCCGATTAAAGCGATGTTTTTATCTATCGGCAAGCCCAGCTGTTTTTGTAGGGCCAGCTTATTGGCGGTTTTTTTATCTAAATTTTTCAGCGAATATTTTTGGCTGATTAAATTATCGGTCGCCGGGTTAAAAAATCCGGTATCAATGCCATTTAAAATGCCGTAAAGATCGCTTTTTCTTTTTTTAAGAATTTTTTCCAAATTAGCGCCTTGATAATGTCCGAGAATTTCCTTGGCATAAGTTGGGCTTACCGTATTTACCAAATCAGAGCCTAAAACTCCCTGAACCATAAAATTTATGTCGTTGTTTCCGGCGTCAACCTTAATAATGGCTAAGTTTCGGTCAATTTTTGCATAGCCGACTATCTCCGGCTTGGCTTTGCCTTGGCTAGCCAGATTATGAATAGTATAAAGAGTTTTGGTTTTAGCAAAAAAATTGTTTTGCCGGTTAAGGGTTTTAATAAAATCAGCGGTTAGACCAGTATGCCAGTCATTAGCGTGAATAACATCCGGCTTAAAATTCAATTTTTTAGCCGTGGTTAGGGCGGCGCGGGTAAAAAAGGTGAATCGTTTTAAGTCGTCGGGCCGGTTGGCAGGCTTGCCTAAATATATTTTTTTAAAATTGAAAAAATTATGCTTTATTAAATAGACAGAAATTTTTGTTCCGGGCAGACTAGTTTGCCAGACGTCAATGGTTTCATTTTTATCGCCGGTCGGCACGGCTAATCGGTTAATAATTTTTTTAGTCGGATATTTTTTTTGGTTAATTAAGCCGTAAAAAGGCAAGCAGATTCTTATATCCACGCCTAATTTAATCAGGGCTTGAGGCAAAGCGCCGGCCACGTCGCCCAGACCGCCGACCTTAGCTAAGGGCGCGACTTCGGCCGAGAGAAACAAAATTTTTATTTTAGATTTTTTTGGCATCAGATTTTTATTTCGTTATTTAGATAATGATAGGCTAAAAGAAACATGCCGGCGTTCCAGGACTGGCCGGCCATACCCATAGGCTTGCCGGTCGAGCCATGAAACCATTCATTGAATTGCCAATTATTTATGCTATTGGCGTAAGCGACTTTTTTTAATTCTTGCCAGGCTTTATCCGGGTTGACGTTTTTATAAATAAGCATCGGCCAGAAACAGCCGATGAACGGCCAAATTCCGCCATTATGATATTGTTCCGGAAAATTTTGTTTATGTTCTAGCATATACGGCCGCCACAGTTTGCTATTTTCTTTAATTGAGTTAAAACAGGATTTAATAGGGAAAGGTGAATTATTTTTTTCTTTTTGCAAGTAAGCTATAATTTCAGCTTTTAAAATTTTATCCGGCAGATCAAAGAGGCAAGCGATCAGATTAGCATAAACATCAGTCTCTTCGCCCCAAAAAGAGTAATTAACAAAACTAAGATAATGAGGTAATTTTTTCCGGCCGTTTTTTATATAGTTAATTAATTTCTTAGCGCGATGATTTTCATTAAAATAGTTTAAGGGTATTTTTTGCCAAGGATAAAAAAGAAAATTAAAATTTTTCTTTGTTTTATCAGCGTTTTTTAATTTATATGATTTTTTTACCCAAAACCATAAGGCATTGGAGTAAAGGGTATAGCCGGATCTAGGCATGATATCCGCCCAATCGCTAGCTTCGTTTTGCTGTAAAAGATAAAATTTTTGATGTTCTTGCGCTTTCAGCCATAAAATTGCTTTAGCTATATTTTGCTTTAGCTGATTTTTAAATAGTAATTTTTTACCAGAATATTTATCAAAAAATTTGACGGCGATTAACCACCATAAAGTCGCGTCAATACAGCCTAAGTACCAAAAATCAGCGGTTTTAGTTTCCGGCTTGATATAATTAGGGATTTGGCCATTATTAGCCTGATAAACGGCTAGATTTTTTAAGCTTTTTTCCGCAATAGTGATTAATTTAGAGTTTTTGCTGGCCACCAGGCCTAAAGAGCAGATCGCGGCATCTCGGCCGAAGATGCTTAAATAACTTCTTCGTTTAGCTCTACCCGACGGCGCGCTGGCTAAAATACCAAAGCGATTGGAGTTGTTTAAAAGTAAAGCAATGGATTTTTTATAGCATTCTTCTATTGTTTTATTAGCTATTTTATTTCGCCGATCCATTTAAGTATTTTATTAGTTAAATTATTATCAGGCAGTTTTTTAGTTTCTATTATTAAGTAAGGCAAGTTAGTTTTTTTAACTTCTTTCAGATATTCTTTTTGCTGTTTTATATACCAATCCGGCTTGCGTAAAATTCGTTTATAATGCGGGCAAAGTTTTAAGCGGTCATTAATTCTCGCTTTAATTATTTTTTTATCAGGCGGCAGAGTTATTAAAATTATTTTAAACCCAAGTTTTTTTAATTGTTTCTCTATATTTATATAATTTATTTCTTTTTGACGGTGCAGGCGATTATAAACAATGTCTGATAAATGAAATTTTTCTACCAATAGGTTGTTGTCTTTTAATTCAGTAAAAATTTTTAGGTATGACTCAATAATTGGTTTGCCGTGGCGAGATCCGTAAACGCCGACATCACAGTTAAACCAATGGCAGCCGTCCAAAAGATAGCCGCTTTTATTGTATTCTACTTCAAGCCGGTCATAAATTTCGGACATCAGCCAGCTTTTTCCGGCCAGCTCGGCTCCTTCAAAAATTAGATGGTGTGGTTTCATCTTGTCAGCCGATTATTTTTTTAATATCGGTTAAGTAATTAGAGTCAATTTTAAAATAATTATAGCAGCTATTCAGGCCGGCCGGCGCTGGTTCAAAACGATGGAAATCAGAGCCACCGGTCATAATTAATTTATATTCTCTGGCTAAGCGCCCTAGATGCATAACCGCGCCCAGGGAATGGTGCGGCGTAAGAATTTCCAGGCCGTCTAAGCCGAGCCGCTTAATGCTAGCAATAAATTTCCTATCAAGATGCGCATGCTTGCCCGGGTGGTTTAAAATTAATTGTCCGCCGATGGTTTTTTTTAATTTTAAAATTTGTTTCAGCCCGATATAGCTTTCGCTGATTCTAGCGAAGGCCGGGTTTTTAAAAATTTTAATTAATATTTCGTCTTGGCTGGGGCTGGCGATTTTTAATTTTTTGACGATTAGTTTTTTATTGGCCGGTATTTCAGAAATGCAGTCAATCAGGCGGTTAAGCGGAATATAGTGGTTAAATTTATCCAAGAGACGGCTTTCGTCAATTTTAAAGCCGCGCCGTTTCAATTTTATTAAAGCGTTTCTTATCTGCCGGCGGCGCCTGGCTTGGCTCTCTCTTAAAAGATTATGCAGGCCTGGGTCGCGCAAATCAAAATTATACCATAAGAGGTTAAATTTTTTATGTCCCAATTTAACATAAAGCTCAACTCCGGGAATAGTTTTAATTTTTTTCTTTTCACAAGCCCGCCTGAATTCATCAAGTCCGCCGACCGTGTTATGGTCGGTTAAGGAGGCGATTTTTATATTATTAGCCGACAAAAAATCAGCCAATTGGCTAGGCGTTAAATAGCCGTCGGAATAAGTTGAGTGGACCTGCAAGTCAATTAGCATAAGATTAAATTTTAATGTCTAATTTTAAATTTTGGCTGATTTTTATCAAGAGCCCATGGGCGCGCTCCGGCTCGGCCCTGTCTTTCAAGAGGAAAAAAATCGCCGTGCGCAAAGCAGTCCAATTATAATAGTTGTTAATTCTTTTTTGCAGATTATCATCTAAGGTTATTTTAGCATTTTTTAAGTAACTATTTAAGAAAAGCTGTTTAATTTTTTCTACCTCTAGCTGATTGTCTATTTTACGAAGCATCATAAATTCCAGCTGCTGCAAAAAGGCTCCTAGGTCGCGGGCATAATCAGCCAGGCAGATGTCGGTAAAATCTATGACGCCGATTTTATTTTTATCAATAATAATAACATTTTCCGGATGGGCATCGCCATGGATCAGCCAGCGCCGCTCGGTAGACGAAAAAAAATCTTTTTCTTTTTGGTTTATTGTTTCGTAAGCCCGGCGGCAAATTTCAAAATAGCGCGGTTCTTGAGATTGCACTTTAGCTATGGCGTAGGCCATGCCCGGGATGATAGTTTCAATCCGGCTGTTTAAGGGGTTGAAGTTTTTTGCTTTAATAGCGGTAGCGCTTAGATGATGCAATTTAGCAAACCAAGCGGCCGCTTTAACCGCGATGGCTTCTACGGTTTTCACGTCTTTCCGGCGTATAGATTGATAAAGATTTTCCCCGCTGACTCCTTGATAAAAAAAAGCGTTAAAATCAGGCGAATAAAAAAGCGGCCGGGGAATGGTTAAGTTTCCTTTATTAAAGCCGTTTTGCCAAAGGAAAGTTAAAGCTTCAAAAGAATTAAGGCGCGGTTCATCGCTATGGGCCGTACAGTAAATCGGCAAAGTTTCAGATTGGTTTTTTGAATTAACGAAAGTAGTTTGATATTCAATTACCACATGATAAGTAGAAGCCCAGATATTGTCTTTAATTAAAGTAGTTTTAATTTGCTTAATAGCGGAAAATTCCGGATATTTCGGCAAGATTTCTTTTTTAAATAAAGCCAAAACGTATTGCTGGTCTAAAAGATGTAAAATTTTATTCATATGATGATAGATATTAATTAAGCCGCTGAGAATAAGAATAGCGGAGAATTATTTTGCGCTTGGCTTAAGCCAATAATAATGCCAATGCTTATGCCAAATCAGCTGTTTTATTTTTATGTATAATTTTTCCGCTTTAATTTTAGCTTGCCTTGTTCTCGGATCGTTTAAAGCGCGGACGCTTCTGATTAATTCGTTGGCGCCTTTTTCTATTTCATCAGGATTCCAGGCAAGCGGTCCGTAAAGCCTAAAATCATGGGCGCTGGCCCACCAAAAAGTGCAGCTGGCCAAACCTCTGTCTAAATGCTGCCTTGACCAAAAATAATTTTGGTCTTTAGGGTATTTATTAATATTAACGATAGCGGCGTTAGCTAATTGCCAAAGCAGGGTTTGAATTTTATTTTTTTTGTCGCGCCAAAGAAAATAGGGCAGATTATTTTTTAATTCTTTTTCGGCCGATTCCCAAGACGAAGCGCGTAGGCTGATTTTTTTTGTCGCTTTTAATTTGGCTAAATATTCGCCGGCCGTTAAGGTTTTAATTTCCGGGCGATGCAACAGTTTTTCAAAAGTATAGCTAAAATCCTTATGCCTTAAGCCGTAAAGCTCGGCGTCAGTCGCCGTAATAACCGTTTTGGCTTCTAATTTTTTTATTAATTTAAAAATCACCTGCGGCGCGTATTTTTGTGAATTTTGCCTTTGGCGAAAAAGTATTTTAAGGCCGGAATTTTTATCAAGATAAAGATGAGAATTGTCAGGCCGGTCTGATTTTAGGCCAGAGCTGATTTCATCAAGCATAATCCAGCCATAGCCTAATTTTTTTATTATTTTAGCGACGCTGGCCGAGTAAGCCGCTTCAGGGATAAAAAAGCCCGAGGCTTTAAATTTTCGGCCGAAATATTTTTTTAAAATTTCTTCGTTAATTTTAATTTGCCTGATAATCTCCGCGTCAGGCAATAGCGCCAGGATCGGATGAAAGGCGGCCGAACCGGTTAATTCTATCTGCCCTTGGGCGACCATGGCTTTTAAATCGTTAATCAGTTCTTTATAGCCTAAAATTTCCAGCCTGCTTAAAAGACAGCCGGCGATATTAAGAGTAAATTTAATTTGCCGGTTGCGCTTTAAGGCGCTGATTATTCTTTTATAGCTTTTTTCAACCGCCTCAACTATGGTTTCGTTGTCGGCGGTCGGCGGCTGGTAAAAATGGAGAAAGTTAATCCAGATTATTTTAGGCATATAATACAAAATGTAAAATGTAAATATCAAAATGCCGCGCCCGCTAACGCCTAAGCGTAGCGATGGCGGGCGGGGAAAATGACAATGCAAAATTTAAAATTAATATTTTTTAAGTTATTTGCTGTTTTTCAGCGCTTTTCGATATAAGGCGATGTATTTTTTCGCCGGTATTTCCCAGCTATTTGATTCCTGCATAACTCTGACTATTAATTCACGCCAAGTATTTTCATGCTGGCGGTTTTCCAAAGCTCTGATAACGGCGGCGAATAAAGAATATTTATCAAAGCCGGTAAAGCTAAAGCCGGTGCCGCGGTTAGTCCGGGGGTTAAAATTAGTCACTGTGTCGTATAGGCCGCCGACGCGCCTCACGACCGGAATGCAGCCGTAGCGCATGGCGATTAACTGGTTAATGCCGCAAGGCTCATGATGCGACGGCAGAAGAAAAATATCGGCGCCGGCGTAAATCAGCGTTTCCAGCTTTTGGTTTTCCTTAAAAGACAGCCAAACGATTTTTTTCGGGTATTTTTTATTATATTTTTTAAGTTCGGTGATATAATTTTTATCGCCGTCGCCCATAATTATGATTTGCACGCCTAATTTAATCAAGGGCTCTATTATCTCCAAGACTAAATCCATGCCTTTTTGAAAAGTTACTCTTGAAGTCAGGGCGATAATCGGCGCTTCCCGGTCAAGGCGCAGGCCGACTTTTTTTTGCAAATATTCTTTGTTTAATTTTTTACGATGGGTTTTTTTATAGTCGTAATTTTTAAACAAGCCTTGGTCGTTTTCCGGGTTATAAGTTTTATAATCAATGCCGTTAATGATGCCGTAAAGCTTGTCTCCGCGGTTGCCGAGAATTCGGTGCAGATCTTGGCCGAATTTTTTTGTTAAAATTTCTTCGCGGTATTGTTCGCTGACCGTATTGATAATATCAGCCGAAAGAATAGCTCGTTTGGCGAAATTAATGGTTTCTATTTTAGGATCATCAAGGTGGGGCAGGCGGCTGCGGCCGTAATCTTTATTTTTATTGGGTATTTCCCACCAGCTATGGCCGAGCTGAAAAGCCAAATTATGGATAGTAAAAATCGTTTTGGCCTTGCTTAAGGTTTTTGAATATTGGAAATCGGTTTTTAAGTAATAGGGGATAAGGCCGGTATGCCAGTCGTGGCAATGCACGATATCAGCCTCAAATTTAAGGAATGATATTAGCTTAAGCGCGGCCACATCAAAAGCTAAAAAGCGCGCGTTTTCATGGGCCGAGCCGTAGATGCTTTTTCTGGCGGAGAAATATTTTTTATTTTCAATAAAATAAACCGGCAGATTTTTCATCAAGTAGCCTCGCCAAAAATTAACCTGAATTTTATCGGCTGAATTTAAATAGACGTCGACATTTTCTTGAATTAATTTTAAATTATGCTGTTTGACATCGGTTATTTGGCCGTAAAGCGGAGTGATAATAATGATTTCATGACCTAATCTTTTCAGGGCCTTAGGCAAGCTTTTAGCCACGTCGGCCAGGCCGCCGGTTTTAGAAAACGGGGTAACTTCGGCTGAAATGGAAACGATTTTTAGCGGTTTGGACATAGAATAAATCTCGTAACTCGTAGCTCACATCTCGCAACTCAAATAATTTGACATTTTAAGTTATGAGTTACGAGTTATGAGATGTGAGAGGAATTAACGGCGCAGACGGCGATGGCCAAGGCGTCGGCCGCGTCGTCCGGCTTTGGCAGTTCTTTAAGATTTAAAATTATTTTAACCATCCTTTGCACCTGGTCTTTTTTGGCATGGCCGTAGGTGGAGACGGCTTGTTTTACTTCATAAGGCGTAAATTCCACGCTGGTAATTTTATTCAGTTTGGCCGTTAAGACGACTACTCCTCTGGCTTGGCCGACGATCAGCGCGGTTTTAGCGTTATTGCAAAAAAATAATTCTTCAATGGCGATTAGATCCGGTTTATATTTTTTAATTAATTTCGTTAATTCCAGATTTATTATTTCCAGGCGGTCGGCTAGATTAAGCTTGGGCGAAGTTTTTATGGAGCCATAGCCCAGGCAAGTTAATTTATTGTTTTCATTTTTAATGATGCCAAAGCCGGTATCGGCGATGCCCGGGTCGATGCCGAGAATAATTTTTATAGGCATTTGATTTATAAGTTAGCGTTTGTGTAGTAATCAGAAACATCTTCATTATTATCCAGCTCCTCAATAAATTTTTCTAATTGAATTTTTTCTTCATCACTTAAGCTAGCCGGCTCTTTAGCCACGTATTCAACTTCGGCTGATGCGGTTTTAATGTTTTTAGCTTCTAAAAATTGCTTAATTTTTTGAAAATCCAATGGCGCGGTATAAATAATCAAACCCTCGTCTTCTTTTTTAATGTCTTCGGCGCCGGCATCGATTAATTCCAGCTCAAAATTTTCCTCGGTTAGTTTTTTGTTTTTTATTTTTTCATTATCAATCATAATTATTCCGCACTGGGTGAAATTCCACATGACCGCGCCGAGCGAACCGCCGTGTTTAGAAAATAAATGGCGGATTTCCGCGGCCGTGCGGTTTTTACTGTCGCTTAAGCATTTTACTATAAATTGCGCTTTAGCCGGGCCAAGGCCTTCGTAAGTAAATTCTTCAATCTGCGCGCCGCCGGACTCGCCGGTGCCGCGCTTAACCGCGCGGTCAATATTATCTTTGGGCATATTGATGGCTTTGGCTTTATCAATGGCTATGCGCAGACTGAAATTAACCTCCGGATCGCCGCCTTTGCGCGCCGCGATAGTGATCAGTTTGGCGATTTTAGTAAAAATCGCGCCCTTTTTAGCGTCCACCACGGCTTTTTGCCTTTTAGTTGTTGCCCATTTAGAGTGTCCGGACATAAAAAATGTAAAGTTAAAAAATCAAAATGGAAAATTAAATTTATTAAGAAATCAGCTTACGGCCGATGAGGTTAATTTAACAGAAAATTAAGTTAAAATCAAATCGCAAATTATGCGTTTTTCGCGCCTTGCCAGGCTAATTCAAACAGTAATTTTAAGTTAGTTGAAATCTCGTTGCTTTCAATAATAATTCCCATTTGTTCGCGAAAAGACATAAGGGCGATTTTATTGCCATAAACATTCATTTCTATGGAAAAAGGGAATTTTTTTTGGGGCACTAAACGAGTTTGCTTAATATCCTCTTTATCCGTTGTTTTATAATCAACGATTTCATCCGTATCGGGCCCGATTACCCTGACGGTAATTAACGCTTTTTTTCTTCTTTCTTTATATTCGTTAGCGAAATCCTGACCTAAATGTTGAATTATATTTCCCGTGACAAAACCGATCATCTCGCCTTGATAAGCCAGAGTGTCGCGGTAAACGTTTTTTAAGCCTTCAGCGCCTTCATAATATCTAATTTTTGGCTTGGATCCGGCCGTATTGTAAAGTGATTTTAAAATCGGCAGAATGTCATTTAGTTTTTCCCTTTTTTCTTCCAATAATTTATACAATTTTTCCGGCTCTTCAGCATAAAATAATCGTTTTTTGCCTTTTTGCGTCTGTCCGATCAGTCCCTGGCTGATTAACGACGTTAAAATATCATACGCCGTGGTGCGCTTGATATTGGCTTTAATGGCAATTTCTTGTACTCCGGCTTGTCCCAATTCCAGCATTGCCAGATAAACTTGGATTTCCTTGTCGTTTAGATCAAACTGTTTTAAGGCTTGGTTTATTTGCATATTATTTAATTTGTCGGTATTTCCCGACGACATTTTAATTATAGCATAATAATGAAATATGTCAAGAATTGTTATTAATATTTGTTTTAAATAAGCAAAAATGTTAATAATTAAAATAATTTATTCAAGCTAAAATTAGCCGATAAATAATATGAAAAGTCGGAAATACTTGACAATATTCTAAAGCTATGTTATACTGTAAAATCAAGCTAAGAAAGCTTGAATAAAAGTTCTTTAAACCGGCGCGAAAATTATGTAATCATAATAATCGCTCCAAACCAGGGTAAAACGGAATCAAGGGCAAAGGCCGTGTTGAGTCTTCTTTTTCCCCGATCAGCGCGATCGGGCAAAAAAGGAGAAGAGGCCCCGAATAAGCGGGGAAAGAAAAGAAATAATAAGGCTTCTTTGATAAACGTTTCCCAGCTCCGCGGAATCGCGGGGCATACTTAAGTAAAAAGTGGTCCCTGCTCCGAGATAATCGGAGCAGGAGCAGGCTTTTTACCAAGCCGGAAGGAGAAGAGATTTAAAAAATGCCGGTTAGCTGGCCTACCAACTATTAGAAAATCTCTTCTCCGATAGTTAATGGGCGTTTAAGCTAACTGGCATTTTTTAAATTAGCACTTTGACAATTGAATAAATTTCAACTGAAACGGAATGTTGGGAATTACCAAAATTTCAGACAGTCCGTTTCAGTTGAAAAAACTTTCCGGTTAAGGCCCGGTCCCGCCAAGGCGGGATGGTCGGGAGCTACACTGGCTGGAAAGAAAAACAATTCAAAATTCCCTGTCCGCGGTTTGCCATTTCCGCTGGCGTTAAAGGGAGAAAGGAGGAAAAAATGGAAAGAGAATTAGTTTATGATGGAGAAAACGGCAGGAACAATTACTGTTCCTGTGAAAATTGTAATGGTGGCAGGCCTGTTAGGCTGCCAAAAAAAGGGCAAAAAGTTTATTCGACGGGCTTGACATTCGAGCCCGCCCATAAATTTATAACAACCCTTTTTCTGTCCGCAGACAGAAAAAGGGGGATGTATGCAAACTATTCTCATCCTCCCTATATCCCAGGGCTGGATGAGAAGCAATGGCGGCTTGTAATTAGCGCCATTGAAAGAAGGGAGGTTGGAAAACCAACCTTCCGGGAGAAAGTTCTCGTCGGCGAAGTAGGAGGGGACTACTTCGACGAGATAGCCTGGGAAGGGCATCTCTGGAGGAAAAAATACCTCCGATGTCCTGGGAAGTACTGTTGGGTTTCCACGGGAAGTGCGTGGAAATCGGAAGGGGGATGGCAGTATGTTGGCCATTTCCCGGAGGGTACTCAGAAATAAACCATTATCAGGCAACTTTACCACAAAGTTGCCTTTTTTCTTTTCCAATAAAGTGATAAAATTAATATATGAGTCTAGAGAATCCAATGGAAAATCATCTAAATCAGCCGAAAGCGCCGGAAAAGCGGGACGTTTTGGATATGGATAAATTAATTGATGAATTATGGCTAAAAGATTCTAAGATAAAAGAAGCTATTATTAAGGATAAACTAACAAATAGGCAATTGGCTTTAGATGATTTAGAAAGTCTTTATAATAAAGCTAGTGATTATGGAACTGGCCTAGTAATCGCAAAAAACCTGCTGGATATTCAGAGCCTGCCGTCTAATAAAAAAACAATCGCTGAAAATTTTTTTAAACACTTGGCACTGGAAAAATTTGAAAGCGACGCTTATACAACGAAAATAAGCGAAACAGAAGATCTTGAAAAAAGACAACCGCAAGAATGGAAAATAATTGCCGAAAAACATGGCGTTAGGCCACCTTTTGAAGATTTTTATGAAATCGTGGAAGATTTGTATTACGGCGATTTTTCAGAGATGAAAGCCGTGGCGATGAAAAAAATGGCTAAGTCTGAAGCTCTGACAGAAGATTTTTGCCTAGAAGCGTTAAAAAACGACGTCTTTGACTATGGCATGAATTGGAGCTCATACTTGCCGGAAGGAATTAGGGAACATAAAAATGAAATTGATTATTTATGGTTTGGCGAAGGAAAAGATTTAGCTTTAGGTAAAAGCGGAGAATTAACATCTGAAAAAGAAAAGGAGCAACTTAATGAAAAGTATCCTTTCTACAAAATTTGCCTTGATAATTTGATTAAAACTGGCACTAAAAAATCAATTGATTTTGTGGCAAATTTCTTGATATTTCAAAATTATGGATTCGGATATTTTTATGAGGAGTTATCGGAAATTTTAAGAAAAGACAAAAAATATAGCGCGGAACAAATTATAAAAACAATCTTCGACAAAGATTTTTCCAAGGAATTTTCTCCAGAACACATTCAACAAATGATGCTTTTTTTAATTGATTTGATAAGCGCGGAAGAAATAAGAATGAAGCTGAATAACGCGCTGGCTAAGCTTAGCGAAAATGAAGATAGGTATGCTCTAAGAAATTTAAAGTTTGCTCGAATATTAATTACCCCCAACCACGATAAAATCGCCATTGAAAATCTGCAAAAGTTCTATCAGGAAAAAATCAAGTTTGAAGATTATAAAGTTAATCAAGAGATGAACGCCGGAGAAGTGAAGTTATTACAAGAACTGATCGGCAAAGACGAAAAAGTCTTAGAAGAAGGCTGTGGCACCGGCCGGCTGATGCTGGAAATGAAAAAAGCCGGCTATGACATCACCGGCTTTGACTTTACAGCACGGCATACAGAAATCATCAAAGAACAAGATGCGGAAGCTAAGGTATTGCAGGGCGATTGGCATCAGACCGGGTTTAAAGACGAAAGTTTTGGTACAGTTTATTCTTTAGGCAGAAATATTTTGCATGATTATTCCATTGTTGACCAAGTCCAATTATTCCGCGAAGCGGCGCGGATTCTAAGGCCGGGCGGAAAATTTATTTTTGACATCCCCGACAGAGAAAAGGGCGGCTATAAAAAAATGGTGGAAGAGTATGGGCGGGAGATGGAAAACAGAGGGATAAAAAATTATCGCCGCGGCGCGATTTACGATTCGCCAGACGGCGTGAATTTCGCTACCCGCTATGCTTATGCGGAAGAGGATATAAAAATGCTGGCGCAAGTGGCCGGATTTAAAATCGTTGAAATGCGGCGCGCGGAGCTGGCGACCGGTGAAGGGGATGAAAATTTGTATTTTGTTTTGGAAAAAATTAAAAATTGACCGGCTTAATTTTCCATGATACAATAGAGTTAACAAAAATGTTAACTTTTATGCATTATTATGAATCAGGAACAATTAGTAAAATTAGCCAAAGAGTTGGGGATATCATTTAACCAAATTTTGCGCGAGGAAGCGGAAATGACGGTGCTGGACGAATTAGCCAAAAATAAAATCAGCGCTAAAATGCTTTTTTACGGCGGCACGGCTTTGCGTTTAGCCTATGGTTCGCCGCGTTTTTCCGAAGATCTGGATTTTTTAGTGATTAAGCCATTGCCATTCGGCGAATTTAAGGAATTCATCGGCCGGCTGATAAAACAAAACGAACATTGGAGCTTGAAAGACATAAAAGATAAGCGCCAAACAATGTTTGCCTTGATTTTAGTCAAAGATGAAAAGCTAAAGTATAATTTTTCTTTAAAAATTGAGGCGCACAAACCGAAGAACCAAGTTAGGTTAGAGAGCGAGTTAAGGCTGATTAAAAGTCTAATTTCCGTTTTTGAGCCGTTGCTTTTGACACCGACGCTTAACGAGTTAAAACGGCTAAAAGAGGACGCTCTAATCGGCAGGAAAAAAGCTCGTGATATTTTTGATTTATGGTATATCGCCCAAGTCGGGCAAGCTAATTTAATTTTGCCAAGCCGGTTGCCGAGATATACGGCCAGGGAATTTCAAAATGAATTGCAGGTATTTTTACCGAAGAAATATTATCCGATTATTAAGCAATTGTATGGAAAAATTAATCAAAAAAATAAATAAAATACCGAAGAGTTATTTTTCTTTGGCTGATATTAGAAAAATAAGCGGCCTGAATGACGCTAGCCTAAAAGTCGCGCTTAGCCGTTTGGTAAAAAGCGAAGCCTTGATTAAAGCCAGCCATAGGCTGTATGCTCTGCCTGATGCTATAATTAATTGGGAAGAGGTAGCCATAGCCAGCTATCGTCCCAGTTATTTATCTTTTGAATGGATTTTGGCCAAATATAATATTTTAAGCCAGCAGCCGGCCGGCCTGACCCTAGCTACTTTAAAAAGAAGCAAAAATCTGGCAACCTGCCGAAATCCTATAATTTATCATCATCTCCAAGAAAGCCTTTTTTGGGGTTATGAAAAAAAAGATAAAATTCTGGCCGCTCATCCGGAAAAATCCTTGATTGATTTAGCTTATTTATCATTGAACGGTTATGCCAAATTTGATCCGGAAGAAATGAATTTAAAGCCGTTAAATAAAAATAAAATAAAACAATATTTGCGTAAAATTAATAATAAAAAATTAACCAATCTGGTTAATTCAATTTATGATAAACCTTGACGGCTAAAAATTTATTTAAAAAAATAAGGATCCGTTAGTTAATATAATTTATTTATAAAAAACAAAGATGATAATTGATTTTAACAACGTTCCCAAGCATTATGCTTCGCGAACCAACGAAAAAATGAAAGAAGTTTTAATGGATCCGGCCGGCGCCGGACCGGCTATCCATTATTATATGATTAGAGGCGGAGTTGAGCAGAAAAACATAACAGTCTGGGAACCGGGAACAATCTCCGGGGAATATATAAAAACCTATGGGCACTATCACGTAGGCGAATTGAGCGAGACTTACGAAATCATTTATGGCGAAGGAGTGGCGCTTCTGCAAAAATTAGCCGAGGATGAAAATGGAGAAATGATTCCCGGCGTGGTTTCTGAATTTAAGGCGATTATCGTCAAAGCCGGCCAAACCATATTCATGCCAGCCAAATTCGGGCATTTATTGGCCAATACCGGAAAAACATATTTTGCCACGGCCGACGACAGTCCGGTAGATTTTGAAGATCGGGACCCGGCCAGTTTTCCCGGACACGCGGACTATGAGCTGGTGAAAAAAATGAGAGGGTTCGCTTATTATGTCGTGGAGCATAATGGAGAGGCTGCACTCAAAAAAAATCCTCTTTATCAGACTATTGAAAAAGAAGATTTAGGCGGGTTGCCGGTGATAAAATAATGTCAGAAATGACGACATTATAATTTTTTAAATATAATTTTATGTTTATGCCATGGTTATTGATTGTTGTCGGTTTAATTTTTCTTTTGGAAAATTTAAATCTTCTGCCCTGGCTAAATTGGTCGGTGATTTGGCCGGTGATTTTGATTCTGATCGGGCTGAATATGATGAGGAAAAAAAGCGGCGACGGCTGCTGCGGCTGGCCTGGCGGAAAAAAAGAGGAAGAGAAGAAATAAATAAGGCAATTTAAAAACAGGGTTTATAAAATCCTGTTTTTTTATTTACTATTAATTTGAGAATTGAAAAAATTTAGCCGTACCATTCCAGCCAGCCGCGCCGGCTTCATAAACTCCGGAGCCGCCGCCCGGCGTTGGCGCGGACACCGACGGTAAAGTAACCTGCTCGCCGCTGTTTTCCAGGTTAGCGTATAAAACGCATTTTTTGCCGCCATCAATTACTTTATAGAAATAATAAGATTGGGCGTCGCCGCCTTTAGACGGGTCTTTAGGCGTTCGCGCTAAAAAATTCGCGTATTGCGGATATTTAATTTTAAACTCTTCCATTATATCAGTCAGATCATATTCGCCATCGCCGGCATCAGGCAGATAGCAGGATAAAGATAAAAAACGCCCGATTTGCGCCAGATCATTTTTTCTCTTAGCATCCCGGCCCTTCTTTAAGGCCGGAGTAAGAAAAACAACTGAAACCGCGGCCAATAGGCCTATTATGCCTATCACCACTAAAATTTCCATTAAGGTAAAGCCGGATTTATTATGTTTTATCATATTTGTAATTTTATCATAAATAAATAGATAAAACTATTGTTAAGTTTATAAACATTGACATAATTATCTAGGTATGTTATAGTAATACGTTCCTTAATAATTTATCAATTCAGCCGCTTGTTTAGCCGCTCCAATAGAAACAAGGGGTTTGAAATTTATTTCAACCCCCTTTCATTTATTGAAGTTTTTACAATCTAAATAAAAGAGCGCTTTGTTATCAAGGCGCTCTTTTATTTAAGGGGAATAATTGACTAAATTAATTTTTTAGATTATAATTTTTTTAGTCCGTTAGAGGGCTTTTTATTTTAAGTTTGGCCCCTTCGTCTAGTGGTTAGGACACCAGGTTTTCATCCTGGTAACAGGAGTTCGATTCTCCTAGGGGCTACTTTTAAAACGCATCATATGGTTTTTTCCGTACTTAATTGGAATATCCACGGAACCAGACATTACACAAAAACCGATTTTAACAAAGTAACCCCGATCCTTGGGAAAGCCGATGCGGATATTTTTTGTTTTCAAGAGGCTCAAGAGCTTAGGGGAAAATTAAATAATTTTAACAGGTTGCGGGCGCTTGACCGTGTTTTTCCCAAAAATGTTAACGATAATAATATTATTTTAAGCAAATTTCCGATTATTTCCAGCGGTGAAATTGCTTTTCCGCAATTTGCAGACAGACCATTGGAAGAAGCGCTTTGGGCGGATATCCAAATTGAAAATAAAATTATTAGAATTTACAACTGCCATTTCGGTATATTAGGCGCGGGGCCGAAACAAAGAGCCGATCAGCTGAAATTAATTTTAGCGGATTCTCGCCGACATGACGGTCCGGTTATCATTTGCGGAGATTTTAATACTACAATTCCTCCGGCCGGGGCAAAGCGGAAAATCGTCCAGTGGTTTCACAAAGAGGCTAATGAGAGCCTTTTTTTAAATGGAAAGTATTTTTATGGCGACGAAAGGTACGTTTTCCTTGATATTGCCGCCCGGGCCGGATTTCACGAAGCAACGGACATTTTAAAATCAACTTGGTGCATCCCGCCGTTCGGCTGGGAGCTGTTTAATCTAAAATTGGATTGGTTTTTGGTCCGCGGCGTTGAAGCCACGAAAGTTTCTTTAGGCGATTATATTTCCGACCATAGAGCGATTCTCGCCGAATGCGTAATTTCTTAGGGTTTTAGTAAAATTAAAAAATATTAAGATGTCCGATACAACTATATTATTTTTAGCCGGTTTCGCGGGCCTGGCCACTTTGGCCGGAGTTTTTTTGGGCAGCTTATTTAAGAAAACAGAAAAGAATATTATTTTTAGCGCGAGTTTTGCCGCCGGCTTGATGATTCTAATATCAATATTTGAATTGATTCCGGCTGCTGCCAAAAATATTAGCGCGGGGAAATTATTTTTTTGGGTGGCGCTGGGAATTTTTGTAATTTGGCTGGCTAATTGGGCTATTCCGCATTTGCATTCCGTGCAAGAAATAAAAAAATGCAAAGATAAATGCTTGGCGCGAATGTCTTATCTTATTGCTATCGGCTTGATTTTGCATGATTTTCCGGAAGGCTTCGCTATCCCCAGTTCATTTAGCGGCTCTCCTTCACTCGGTTTTCTAGTCGTGATTGCTACTTTTGTCCATAATATTCCCGAAGGCTATATTCTGACTATGTCCCAGCCAAAATCCGGCGGACGCGGTTTTTGCTACAGGGCCGCCGCGCTTTCAATGCTGGCTACTTTTTTAGGGTCAGTTTTAGCCATTAATTTGTTGGCTGTTTTTAAAAATCTTAATCCTATTTTTTTGTCTTTAGCGGCCGGCGCCATGCTTTTTATCGCAGTTCATGAGCTGCTTCCCGAAAGTTTTAGATATCATCAGATTAAAACTTTTTTCTTCGGCATCGGCGGCGCCATACTTATTTATTTGGCGCTTGGGTTAATATAATTTAGCGCTATAATAAAAATGCAATTATTTTATGTTTACGCCGATTGAAACAAATTTATTTATTTTATTCAGTATTATTATCGTCGGCTTTTTAGCCATAGACCTTGGCTATTTTAACAGGAAAAATCATAAGATAAAATTTAGGGCGGCGTTAATGCAGTCATTATTTTGGGTAGCCGTTGCTTTAAGCTTTGGTTTTTTGGTTTTTTTATATTTGGGAAGAGATTCGGCGGCGGAATTTTTAAGCGCCTATTTAACCGAAGAGATGCTATCCGTGGATAATTTATTCGTCATCATGCTGATTTTCAGCTACTTTAAATTAGAAGAAAAATATCATCACCGGGCTTTGTTCTGGGGGATTATGGGCGCGATAGTTTTTCGCGGAATTTTTATAACAGCCGGCGCTTATATTATCCATCAATTTTATTGGGTATTATATTTTTTTGGCGCGATTTTAATTTATACGGCCATAAAGTTTTTGCGCGATAAAAATGAAGAGCATATTGATTTTAGCAAAAATAAAATCGTTAAGTTGGCCGAAAAATTTCTGCCTTTTACCGCCAGCCACCATAACGGCCAGTTTTTTATCAGAGAAAACGGCCAGTTTTATTTTACGTCGCTTTTTATGATCGTTTTAATCGTTGAAGCGACCGACATAATTTTCGCCGTTGATTCTATCCCGGCGGTTTTCGCCATAACCCAAAATTTGTTTATTGTTTTTACTTCAAACATCTTCGCCATTATGGGATTAAGAGCTTTATTTTTTCTCATAGAAAGCTTGCTCCACCGGTTCCATCATTTGCAAAAAGGCTTGGCGTTCATATTGTTTTTTATCGGCTTAAAGATGTTTTCCGGCATTATTGGCCTCTCTATTTCTTCGCTTGTTTCGCTTAGCATCATCGTTTTCGCCCTTGGCGCGTCCATGCTGCTTTCGGTGCTTTTCCCTAAAAAAATATAATTATAATTTTACGCCATAAACAAAAAGCTCGGGCCGCGAAGCCCGAGTTTTTTGTTTTATCAAATTGCCGTTATTTTAAAAGAAAATGAATTTTTTGATGGCGCTTTTATAAACCCGGTAAGGCTTAGGGCCGACGAAAACTTGGCCGTTGATGAAAATCGTTGGTGTGCCGTAAAGGTCGGTTTTTTGCAGTTCTTTTAATTGCTTTTCATTCGCGGCTTTAGCTTCGGCGCTATTTACGCATTGATTTATTTCATCGGCATTAAAACCGAAAGTGGTTAGAGCCTGGTTAATAAATGCTTGGTCAGACAGTTTTGTTTTGTCCGCGGTAAATAAATAGTCATTTAAAGCCCAAAATTTTTCTTGACTTTGGTTGTAAGCGCAATAGCCTACTTCTGATAAATAATTGGTATTGGTTATGGCCGGGTAATGGGCAAAAATTAAATTGGTTTTTTCTTTTTTAGCCAGCTCGCGGATTTCCGGATAGGCTTTACGGCTGTAATCGCATTCATAACAGCCGATAAAAACAATAGTGTCTTTTGAACCGGTGCTGATTGCGGGAAAACCGGACAAATCCACTCCCGAAAGCGTTATAGTTTTTTCATTTTGCGCTTCCGGGCTGCAGATGCCGACGGCGTTCAGCTCGGTTACTTTGTTATTTTCGCCGCTCGGATCAAAAGCGCAAAAACCCGATTGGTTTAGGCCGTTGCAGCTGCCGTATAAATAAAAATTATAACCGCCTTTAACGATCCAGAAAGTGCTGGCTATCATTAAAATAAAAAATACCCAAGACAAGAGTTCAAAATGTTTATTAAATAACCGCGCGGCTAAATCAGAGCGATTTAAGATTTTCGCCAAGATTTTATTTTTCATTTTTTCCTTAAAGCCGGTATTACAGGGCCGGAAAGTTACTCTTCTAAAAACGCAATCCAGAGCCTCTAGCGCTAAAGCGCGGTGGGTGGCGCTAAAGACGCCTAAAATTGAGAAAACGATTAAAGCGAGGATACAGAACATATAAATTTTTGTCATTCCGGCCTACGAGCCGGAATCCAGGTTAGACTCGTAATAAGATGAGTTTACGCTGGCGATTATAAATTAATTGTTTTCACCGTTTACGTCTGGATCCCGGATCAAGTCCGGGATGACAGATAGGGGCAATTATAATATTTTAATTATTTTATTTAAGCTGGTAACGAATATTTCCGCCTCTTCCATAGTGTTGTAAAAATACAAGGAGGCGCGAGCTGATGTTTTAATTCCATGGGCATAAAACCAGGAATGAACGCAGTGCTGGCCGGCGCGGATCATGATGTTGGCGGTTTCATCTAAGAGTATGGCGATTTGGTGCGAATCTATGCCTTCAATATAAAAGGAAACGATGCCGGATCTTAAACGCGGGTCGGCTGGGCCGATAATTTTCAGTTTGGGAATTTTAATTATTTCATCCGTAATATATTTATTTAATTTATATTCCTCGGCGGCGATATTATCGTGGCCAATTTTTTTTAAATATTCAGCCGCCTCGCCTAAGCCGATAATGCCGGCGTAATCCTGCAGTCCGGCTTCAAATTTTTCCGGAATGGGCAAAAATTTATGGCCGTCATAAGTAGAGTATTCAACCGTATCGCCGCCGGCCAAGAACGGTTCCAGTTTTTCCAGTAAATGTTTTTTACCGTATAATATGCCGGTGCCGGTCGGGCCGAGCATTTTATGTCCGGAAAAAGCCAGAAAATCAACGTCCAAACCGGCCACATCAATTTTTTGGTGCGGCGCGGATTGAGCCGCGTCTAAGAGTACCAAGGCGCCATGCTGATGCGCGATTTTAATTATTTCTTTGGCCGGAATAGTAACGCCGTCTAAATTAGAAGTCTGCCCCATGGCGACTAATTTAACCCGGTCGGTCATCTCGGACTCAAATTTAGCCAGATCAAAAGTATTGTCCGGCTTTGATTTTATGACTTTATGGATGACGCCGATTTTTTCAGATAAAATTTGCCAGGGGATTAAATTGGAATTATGCTCTTTATCCGTGCTTAAGATTATATCGCCCGCGTTTAATTTTAAGCTGTGGGCGACTAAGTTTATGCCTTCGGTGGTATTGCGGGTAAAAATTATTTCCTCGGCATGTTTAGCGTTGATAAATTCGGCCATGGCGATTCTCGCCGCTTCCACTTTTTTAGTCACGGTTTCGCCGAGTTTATGGCCGCTGCGGCCGGCGCAAGCCGGATAGTCATAGTAGTATTCGTTCATAGCCTTAATTACCTGAAGCGGCTTAAGGCTCATGCAGGCATTATCAAAATAGACCGGCGGTTGGCCGTTGATTGATTTTGAGAATATTGGAAAATCTTGCCTGATTTTTTCTAAATTCATCATAATTGTATTATAGCTGACTTTTGAACAGATGCAAGCAGTATATTGACTATTTGTGTAAAACAATGTAAATTTTAAAGTCAGATTGCGGATAACGGAATGTCCTTTTTAAAAACAATTTTTACGTGGAATGGAGGAACGGAGCATGAAGACTCAATTTTTGATGGCGCAGACGTGGTTACAGTGTATCAGTTGCGGGCAAACAGCGTATTTGCTCGCGGAAAGAAAATTTAAGTGTCCGAGTTGCGACGGTCTATTCGATGTTATGCACAATTTTAAATTATTAGGTAAAACTGTGGACGAGCTCGTGGTGATCTTCGACGCCAGAGCCAATCCCACGGGCGCGGGTAATACTGATGATCCGAAAAGGAAATCCGGGGTCTGGCGGTTCAAGGAATGGATAATGCCGTATCTGCCCGACAAGCACATCGTTTCTCTTGGCGAAGGCAATGTTCCTATCGTCAAGGCCGGGCGCCATTTAATGGACTGGGTCGGCGGTGACATCGATCTCCATCTCATTCTGGAAGGTCTGGGGCCGACCGGTTCGTTCAAGGATTTCGGCGGCACGGTCATGATGTCCGTGGCCAAAGCCATGGGCATCAAGGCGGTCGGTTGCGCTTCTACCGGAGACACTTCGGCCATGGCGGCGGCATACGCGGCCGCGGCCGGCATCAAGTGTTTTGTGATTCTGCCGAAAGGCAAGGTAACGCCGGTTCAACTGGCTCAGCCTTTGGTTCACGGCGCCATGGTCATAACCTTGCCCGGAAGCTTTGACGATTGCATGGAAGTCATGCAGGAGTTGGTTCGTGATTACGGAGCGTTCCCGGCTAATAGTTTGAATTCCACCAGAATTGAAGGCCATCAAGCCACGGTTTTCCTGACGGTGCAGTATTTCGGCTGGAAGCTGCCGGACTGGTTCGCGGTTCCCATCGGCAACGGTAGCAACAGTTCGTCTGTGGGTAAAGCGTTAAGGCTTTTGACCGAATTCGGCATGCCGAATTACACCAAAATCCTCGGCTGCCAGTCAAGAGCGGCTAACCCTTTGGCCAAATCTTGGGGCTCGGTTAGGCTAGGAAATTTTGGAGCGCATGCCAACTTTCTGAACCAATGGCGTAATTTGTACCAAAAGGTTGAAGTGGGTGAGACTACGGCTACTGCCGCCAGAATCGGTGATCCGGTTTCTCGCAATAAGGTTATGCGGGAGATTGTCAATTCAGAAGGAGCCATGCAAGTTGCTGAAGAAGAGGATTTAAACGAGGCCGTGGCCATCTGCGGTAAAGACGGCTATTTCGTCTGCCCGCAGACTGGTATCGCCTTGGCAGGGGTCAGAAACGCCGTCAGAAAAGGCTGGATCAAAAAGGGGGAGCGGGTGGTAGTGGTTTCCACAGCCACAGGCCTTAAGTTTACCGATTCGGCCGCCGCCAACCTGGAGAAAAACATCATCAACGCGGGCAACTGCAAACCCGAAACGGTAGCAAAGATTCTGGGGCTATAGCCTCGGTTTCGCGTGAAAACAAACAACAGGCGGTTCAATTTCGAACCGCCTTATTTTTTAATTTAAAATATTATATTTAATATTAGCTATTATATTAAGTTTATGTTAATCATTGACAAGTAGGTTAACATGTGTTAACCTATGAATATAATTAGCAAGTAGGTTAACATAGATTTTTATGAAAATAATTAATAATAAAAAATATTATACAGTTAAGGAGCTGGCCGATATTTTGAAAATCAGCCGAGTTTCTGTTTTTAATAGAATTAAAAAAGGGCAGATTAAAGCGGAAAAAATAGGAAACATTTATATAATCGCCGCTGAAGATGCCGGCGTTATGCTTAATAATGATTTAACCGAACAATTAAAAGAGGAAATCGCCAAAGGAGTTTTAAAAGTAATTAACGAATATGGGGGGACTTTAAAATTATTAGGCAAGGAATAATTTATGCAAATAAAATTGATTACTGTCAAAGAAATAAAAAATATTGCCCATCGCTTAGCCAAAGATACGATGAACTGGGACGAGCCTATACCGGAATTTGAAACCAGATTTCCGCATGCCTTAGAAAGCTGCGTGGCTTCGCCGTTTCAAAAATTTGAAAGAAAGTTTTTATATAAAGGCCTGACCGGCAAGGCGTCAATTTTATTTTATCTCTTGATTAAAAACCATCCCTTTCAGAACGGCAATAAAAGAATCGCTGTCGCCACGCTTTTAATTTTTTTGTATTTGAATAAAAAATGGCTTAGGGCCACGGAGTCTGAAATATATCTTTTAGCCAGATGGGTGGCGGAAAGTCCAGCTGAAGCCAAAGAAGAGGTAATTAATTATATTGAGAAGTTTGCGAAGAAGAGGTTGGTAAGTTAAATTATAATTTATAATATAATTTAGTTTTAAATTAAAAATGTTATGCTAGTAAATAGGTCAGGATTTAGAATATTTAATGAGTATGATTTGGGCGCAACACTAGATGCGCAATTTTCTCGTGTTAAAAAAGATGTTGAGATAAATGTAAAGATTTCACGCCCAGAAAATGAAGCAAAGTATATTGCCGACCAGCTAGAAAAATATAAAATTCAGGCATTAATATTCAGGCAGGATGATTTAACGGTTACAACGAGGGAAGAAATGATCCGATCAGAATATTTTGGCTCCGGTTTTCTAGTTGATCCAGGGAAAAGTTATTCGAAAGAGGTTTTTTCATTCCATCTACCCTTTAACGGAGACGAAAGCTTATTGCATTGTGTGCCCTCCACAAGAATTATGTGGACTGAGGAAGTTGCGATAGAAGATAAGGAAATAGTTTTTGACATAATTAATTTTTATAATGACGCGGAAAAGATAAAGGCGGACAAAGATAGGATTCTTAAGTACTTAATTGAACAGGCCGAGCATGTAAATAAACAGATTAATCAGTATAACTCAAACTTAGAGCAAATTATCCGGACGGCTATAGGGCAAACTAAAGATAAAATAGCCCAGCAATCCGAATTACTTAGCAAGTTAGGTGTTCCTTCTAAAAGTACAAATTTAGATAGGGTGGTTCCTAAATTTGGAGAAAAAATTCCAGTTTCACGAGTTGTGGCTAAAAAAACAAAAAAATTTGATGTTTTTATTTGCCACGCAAGTGAAGATAAATCATTCGTGGAAAAACTAGCCGAAGAACTTAGGAGGGCTGGCGTTGAGGTGTGGTACGATGATTTTCAGCTTGGTTGGGGTGATGATTTACGGCCGGCAATAGACAATGGTTTAAAAAATTCTCTTTATGGTTTAGTCGTTCTGTCAAAATCTTTTTTAGCCAAGAAGAAATGGACAGAATATGAATTAAACGGTTTATTCGCAAAAGAAAAACGAAATAAGAAAGTTGTTTTACCTATTTGGCACGATATTAAAAGGGATGATATCGCTCAATATAGCCTATCGCTGGCTGATCGTTTAGCTAAAGATTCCTCATCAGTAGTGGAAATTATTTCGGAATTAAATAAATTACTGAAAAAGTAGGTATCAGTAATTTCTATGTATGTCAGCCGATGTGTCGAAATTTTTATTTTAATATTTAAAATATAACAAAAAACTCCCGATTTTCGCCGGGAGTTTTATTATACCAAGGAAATGGATTCCCGCTTTCGCGGGAATGACAAAGGAGCCTAGGCTTTATAATTTTTCATGGACAAAGAGTTTAAAACCACGCTGACGGAAGAAAAAGCCATAGCGGCGGCGGCCAGGCTTGGGCTTAAAAGCCAGCCGGTCAAAGGATATAAAACGCCGGCCGCTATCGGAATGCCGATAATATTATAGAAAAACGCCCAAAATAAATTTTGTTTGATTTTCTTTAAGGTAAAAACGCTTAAGTCAATGGCCGCGGCTACGTCCCTTAAATCATCCTTAATTAAAATAATTTCGCCTGTTTCCATGGCCACATCCGTGCCCGAGCCCAAGACAATCCCCAGGTCGGAGCTGGCCAGCGCCGGCGCATCGTTAATGCCGTCGCCGATCATGGCGACGATTTCGCCTCGCGCTTGCAGTTTTTTCACTTCCAAGGCTTTATCCTCGGGCATGACTTCAGCTAAAACATAATCAATTCCCAGCTCTTTGGCAATAGCTTCGGCCACTCGCTTGTTATCTCCGGAAATTATGGCGATTTTTTTATTCAGGCTTTTTAATTTAGCGATGGCTTCGCGGGAGCTATCTTTTAAAGTATCGGCTAGTGAAATCAAGCCGGCGATATTTTTATCAACGGCTAGAATCATGGTGGTTTTTCCTTGTTTTTCCAGCTCGGCCGTTTTATTTTCAATCGGCAAAATATCAATTTGATTTTCAACCATTAATTTTCTCGTGCCCAGAATAATATTTCGCCCGCTTATTTCAGCGCTGACGCCTTTGCCCGGTATGGCCATAAAATTTTGTATCGGCATGAACTCTAATTTTTTGTTAGCGGCTTTTTTGACTATGGCATCAGCCAAGGGATGCTCGGAATTTTTTTCAACCGAGGCGGCGAGCTGGAGAATCCGGTCAGTATTTAATGGATTTTTCACTCCGCTCGAGATGGCAATAATGTCAGTGACGGCCGGCTCGCCCTTAGTCAATGTCCCGGTTTTATCAAACACTACCATGGTAATGCGTTTGGCGGTTTCTAAAGCGCGGCTGTTTTTAATTAAAATTCCTTTGGCCGCGGCCAGCCCGGTGCCCATCATCACGGCCGTGGGCGTGGCCAGGCCCAAAGAACAAGGGCAGGCGATGATTAAAACCGAAACAAAGGCGGTTAGGGCAAAAGTAAAAGAATATCCTAAAATTAGCCAAGCAGCTAAAGTAATTACGGCTATAACTATAACCGTTGGCACAAAATAGAAAGCGACCCTATCGGCCAAAAGTTGAATTGGCGCTTTAGTGGCTAAGGCCTGTTCCACAATTTTTATAATCTGCGCGATCATGGTATCGCCGCCGACCTTTAAGGCTTTAATTTTTAAACTACCATTTTTGTTAAGCGTAGCTCCAATAACTTCGTCGCCAATATTTTTTTCTACCGGCAGGCTTTCGCCGGTAATCGTTTTTTCATCCACGCTGGTATGGCCGTCTATTACTACGCCGTCAAGAGGGATTTTTTCCCCGGGCTTAATCAGGATGATGTCGCCGACTTTAACTTCAGAGATGGGAATTATTATTTCTTTATTATCTTTTATGATGGTCGCTTCTTTAGGCTGCAGGCCGATTAATTTTTTTATGGCCGCGCCGGCTTTGCCTTTGGTTACGGCTTCAAGATATTTTCCCAGAGTGATAAAAATTAAAATAAAAGCCGCGCTTTCATAATATAAATGGTCGCCGGCATAATCAGGCTTAAACCAAATCAGCAAAGAAATGGTTAAGCTGTAAAAATAAGCGGCCAAGGTGCCGGTTTCAATCAAAGAATCCATATTGGGGTTTAGCTGAATCAGTTTTTTCAGGCCGGATATATAGAGAGGGTAATTTATGATCATGATAATCGTCGTAATCGCGAATTGAATAACTATCTCCATTTTTAAAGATAATGGCGGCTGCGGCAGAGCGAACATTTCGCCCATGGCCAAATAAAAAATCGGCAAGCCTAAAAGCGCGGAAAAAATAAAAATTTTTCTTAATTTTTTAGTTGAAGCTTCGGCCTGGCTAGGCCCGGAATTATGACCCTCGGCCGTGCCGTCAAATACCTCGTAGCCGATTTTTTTCATCTGTTTTTTTATGTCCTCCAGGCTGACTTTATCCGGATCATACTCTAAATTTAATTTTTCCGTGGCAAAATTAACGTTAGCCGAAATGACTCCGCTAGTTTTTCTTAAGCTGTGTTCAATATTGGCCGCGCAGGAAGCGCAGTGCATGTTAGCTATATTTAGAATAATTTTTTTCATATAAATGTTTAAGGTCAGCGTGATTATTTATTCAACTACGTTAAAGGCTCCGGTGTACATGCCCATAGAGCAGGAAAAAGGAACGCGGCCGGCCGCGCGCGGCGTAAATTCAATTATGTTTTCGCCTTTAACCAAATTTTTTCTGATATTATATTTTGCCATAACCAGGCTGGCGGCGCAGGAATAAGGCGCCTCAGCGTCTATCACCCATTTTACCGGAATGCCCAGCTTAACAGTGAAATTATTGGGCGAATAGCCGTTAGCTAATTCCTTCATTTTAACAATTTGAATATTGTTTTCTAAAATGACGTTAGGGTCGTTAACATTAAAATCTCGCGCTTGGCTAAAAGTTAAATTCCAGCCGGTTAAACCCAGGCCGTTGGAAATATTAAAAATGGCGAAAGCTATAACCACCAGGCCGGAAAATTTAAAGAATTTTTTAGCCAAGGATTTTTTGATTATTGAGGTTAAGCCGCCGATGCCTAATAGCCCGGGCGCCGTGCCTAAAGCGAACAAACCCATGACGGCCGCGCCGTAATATAAACTGCCCGTGCTTACGGCCAATACTTGCATGGCTTGAGTAAAGCCGCAGGGCAGAAAAAAAGTTAGGCCGCCCAAAATCATGGAGTTGGCATGGCTGTATTCTTTTTTATCTTCGCCCGCGCCCAAGGCGCGGCCGATACTTTTAGGCAGAGTTAATTTTAATTTGTTCGCCCAAGGAAAAATTTCTATGAGTTGCAAGCCCATAATTAGCATTACCAAGCCGACTGCGATGGTTAAAATTCCCAAAGCCATGCTTGAGAGCTCTATAGTAGAGCCCAATAAGCCTAAAAGTCCGCCGAAAAAAGCAAAAGAAATAATCCGGCCTAAATTAAAAAATAAATGCGGTCGGAATTTTTCGATTGTGCTGGCTTCAGGGTGAAGTTCATTATGTTTAACCGCCAGCCCGAGAATCAAGCCGCCGACTAAAGCCATGCAAGTGGAAATGCCGGCGGTTAAACCGATGAGTAAAATTAATGGCATTGTAACGCCGCCATTGTCTGAAGGCAGAATATTAATATTGGCCAAGCCTAAGCCTTTAAGTAAAAAATAAAGGCCGAGTAAAAAAAGCAAAGCCATGCCCAGATCTTTATAGTCGGCTAAGTTTTTGCTGATTAAGCCTTTGGCCTCTTCTTCGCCCAGGCTGTAGCCGGCTGATTTTATAGCTTCGGCGATTTGGTTAAGCTCGGGTTTTTCTTTATCATAATAAATTTCCGCCAGGCCTAGGCGCTGGCTGATTTCTGCTTTAACTACGCCTGCAACTTCTTTAAGCCGGTTTTCAACCAGAATCTCGCAAGACTGGCAGCGCAGGCCTTTTATAGGCAAGTTGAATTTGTTTAGACTAGGCATATTTAGTTATATTAAATCTTTTTTCTTAGTTTCAAATTCTTTCTGGTCAATTTCACCTTTGGCATACCGTTCTTTTAAAATATTTAGGGCGGAATTGCCGTCAGTCCGGCTTGATCGGCTTTGCTTGGCTAGCCAATTAATTAAAAGCGCGATGCCGGCGATGATGATAATCCAAACGATTATCATGAAAAATGGCATAAACAGGCCGGGAAAAAACTGATTATAGTACATCATAATATATTTTTATTTATTAAATAATTTAGTTACTTTTAAAATTTCTTCGGTCATGTCTTTTTGTTTTTTTATATTTTTAGCTTCAAAGGCGGATTTAAAACAGTTGTTTAAGTGCCCTTCCATAAGCATCTCATGAGCGGAGCGCAGTAAGCCGATGGCCGCCAGATTTTGCTGCATGATATTCACGCAGTATTCGTCGGCTTGCACCATTTGAATAATTTTTTCTAAGAGGCTTTTGGTTTTTTTAAAGCCGATTAAGGCTTTGGCTTTTTGCTCGGTCATAGATTTTAATTAGAATTAATAGTTAAATAGTTATTAGCGGAGGATTAATTTTATTTTTGAAAATTGAAAATTGGAATTTGAAAATTTGTATGATACCTATACCTATGGTGGGGGTAGTAGTTAAATTATAACAGGTAAAAATATAATGTCAAGCTAAAGTATTTTTTTATATCCCTAATTATGCTATTATTACTACATAATGGCGTTAATTAAATAGCTAAGGTTTTAATATTTTCCCATGCCTCATTTTAATAAAAACAAAACTATTAAATTCGGTTTGATATTATTTTTAATACTCTCCGGCCTGTTTTTGTTCGCCGGAGATAGTCCTCTCGCCGCCCCCCTTTCTCCCGACGCCATCGCCTTGCGCGTCTTACCTAACCCGGAGCATTTTTCTCCTCTAACCTGGTACAAAAAGAATCTGAAGCTCCAAGGTTCGCCCCAGTCTCTAATCGTTGACGGCTATGAAGCTATCCGCGACGGCCGCACGGTTTACGTCAACGCGGCCAATATTGATTTGA